>DATEAM010000068.1:0-18718 GCA_035288385.1 Thermodesulfobacteriota bacterium | reverse complement strand
TTACGTCAAATCCAGCACGCTTATCCTGCTCGCCACCTTGCAGGCTATGTCCATGAAGGCCCCGGCGTGGGGGGAGTCGGGGTTTGTTATCGCTATGGGGTTACCCGTGTCCCCTCCCTCTCTTATGGCCGTATCGAGGGGTATCCCTCCGAGGAGAGGCACGTTATACCTCTCGCTCGTCTTCTCGCCTCCGCCGTGGCTGAATATCTCCGTCTTCTCGTTACAGTGAGGGCAGACGAAATAACTCATGTTCTCCACTATCCCTATTATGGGGACCTTTACCTCGCCGAACATCCTTATAGCCCTCCTCGCGTCGAGAAGCGCTATGTCCTGAGGGGTGGTGACCACCACGGCCCCTGTTAGCGGTATGGTCTGCACGAGGGTAAGCTGGACGTCCCCCGTTCCCGGAGGCAGGTCTATAACGAGGTAGTCGAGCTCCCCCCAGAGGACGTTCTGGAGGAACTGCTTTACGAGCTGCATCACAAGGGGGCCCCTCCATATTAGAGGGGTCTCCTCGTCGAGCATGAAGCCCACTGACATTAATTTTAGTCCGTGGCTCTCGATGGGGACGAGCTTCTCCTCGGGGGTGGCCTGCGGGGTCTCGTGTACGCCCATCATGAGAGGGATGCTCGGGCCGTATACGTCGGTATCGAGGAGCCCCACCTTCGCCCCGGTCTTGGCGAGCGAGAGCGCGAGGTTTACGGCCACCGTGGACTTACCCACCCCGCCCTTGCCGCTCGCAACGGCAATCGTGTTCTTGACGCCCGGTATGGGGGCCTTCTGAGGAAGTCCCTTTGATTTGGGGACCTCGGCGCCCACCTTCACCTCCACCTTCTCGACACCGGGTAGCCCCAGGACCGCGTTCCTGGAGTTCTCCTCGAGCTCCTTCTTCAAAGGACAGGCGGTGGTCGTAAGAACGAGGTCGAAGGCCACCTTGGGGCCCTCGACTCGGATGTTCCTTATCATCTTCAACGTAACAAGGTCCTTGCCAAGCTCCGGGTCCATGACCTTGCCTAAAGCCTCGAGTACCTGAGCCTCTGTTGTCACCACTTTCATGCCTCCTTTAGATTATTGAGGGGAACTTTTTGAAAAAAGTTCCCCTCAAACTCCCCTCAAAAACTTTTTAGCTATCCTCCTGAGGGAGACCCCGCTGGAGAAATCTCTTACGAGGGGGTCTCCCTCAGGAGGATAAATAGCCAAAAGTCTTTGGAAGGGGGTCTGGGGGAAACCTTTCTTCAGAAAGGTTTCCCCCAGAATCAAGCCGCCCTGTTAAGTTCCTCCAGGAGCTCCTTGAGGGGGGCGCCGTCCCTCTTCGCGGCCTCCTCTATGGATACGGCCCCGCCGCAGCAGGAGTCTATGTTGAAGCGCGTGAAGACCCCGATGGTCCTGGGGTAGAGTTTTATGCAGTCGTTCACCACGATCTCTTTAGTCACCTTGTTATCTCCCGTCATCGTCTCTCTTCCCTTTATTTTTTTACGGCCTCGTTAAGCTCGGCGAGGACCGTGTCCAGTTCCACGTTGTGCATCATGGAGCCGAAGGCGATGTCCTCGTTCTTTGCTCCAGGGCAGGTAAAGCAGCCCGAGCCGAAGTGCTTCTTGAAGACCCTTTCAGTCTCCGGGTGCCTTTCTATGACCTCCCCGATGATAGCCTCTTTAGTTATCCGTCCCTCTGTCATGGTTGTTATCCCTTTGCCGGCGCGGGCTTTGGCTGAGCAGGAACGGCCTTTATGGTCTTGAACATGTTTGTGGCGAAGAATATTATGGAGACCGCCTCGACGATGGAGAATATGACGAGTACCGTTGTTCCCGCAGAGCCCCTCATCATCCAGCCCGCGGCCATCCCGACAAGTCCTATGTTGGCGAGCCAGATGTGGAGGACCGAAAGAGTGTCGCTCCAGAGGGGCCTGCCGCTGAACCTGGGCAGGATGTGGTAACCCACGCCGAATATCATCATGGACATCCAGCCCAGGAGGTTGAAGTGCACATGTATGGGCATCCATGGATATACCCGGCCCGAGGCGCTCATGTATATCCCGAGGAGCATGGCGGCGATGAAGTAGACAAGCGCGCATTTTATGAACCCTACGGTGATCCTGCTCATCAAATACTCCTTATAAGGTTTATATCCGACGCGTCAAGAATCGGGGTCAACCGGTTTTGGCCCCCCCGGCCTTCTCGGGCTGGCAGGCGTCCACCGGGCAGACCTCGGCGCAGGCCCCACACTCGGTACAGAGCTTGGGGTCTATTATATAAGGCTCGCCCTCGGAGATCGCCCCCTCGGGGCACTCGGGCAGGCAAACGCCGCAGAATATGCAGTCATCTGTAATGTAAAAGGCCATGATACGATTATTGAGGGGAACCTTTTGAAAAAAGTTCCCCTCTTGGAGAAACCTTTTTGAAAAAAGGTTTCTCCAAACCTCTTCCAAAAACTTTTAGCTGTTTATCCCCTTGAGGGAGACCCCCTCTTACGCGAATTTCATCTTCCGGGGGGGTCTCCCTCAAGGGGATAGCCAAAAGTCTTTGGAGGGGAGGTCTGGGGGGAAACTTTCTACAGAAAGGTTCCCCCCAGGGTTTTACACGGAAAGTACCTGTTTTACCTCGGGCACCTTCTCCTTGATGGCCCTCTCTACACCCATGGCGAGGGTTATCTCCGCGCTCGGGCATCCGGAGCACGCGCCCTGGAGCTCTACCCTCACGATGCCCTCTGCCTCGTTCACCTCGACGAGCTTTACGTCCCCGCCGTCGGCCTGGAGAGCGGGCCTGATACCGTCAAGAGCCTCTTCTACTCTGTCTCTAAGCATATATGCCTCCAAAAAATGTTGTAATATTTATATTATATATCATATTATAGAGGTCTTTCAAGCCGGAGAACATGATTTCTGTCATAATTCTTGGGAAAACTTTTTCCGGGGGAAACTTTTTCCGGGGGAAACTTTTTGGAAAAAGTTTTCCCCGGACCCCTTTCAAAAACTTTTAGCTATCCCCGGCAAGGTGCACTCCCGGCAAGAAATAGCACAAAAGTCTTTGGAAGGGGGTTTGGGGGGGACCTTTCTTCAGAAAGGTCCCCCCCAAACATGAAGACCACGGAGAAGATCCTATACGGCTGGCTGCTTCTGGCGGTGCTCGCCCTCGCCTTTGCCGGGCTTTTCGCCATGTTGCTCGCCCTTGCGAGGACGCCCGTGGTGGAGAACCTGCTGCCTCTCGGGCGGGATTACATATACGTGGCCCTCGTGGGGCACGTGATACTCGCCTTTGTCCTCTGGTTCCTCGCCTTCGAGGGGTTTTTGTGGGTCTATTCCACGAGCCTTTACGTGGGAAGGCGCATGATAAACCCCCATCTCGGCTGGCTGGGCCTGTGGTTCTCCTGCGCGGGAGTCGCCCTGGTTGTAATATCGGCTGTCCTGGCCCTCGGCGCCGCCGAGCTCTCCAACTACGTCCCCGTGCTCATGACGCCCGTCTTTTATATAGGCCTCGCGGCCTTTGCCCTCGGGGTGCTCTTAACCCTCGTTAACGCCTTTACCGCGGCCTTCAGGACCCGGCTTCGCGGCGGGAGGCTCCCCGTAGTCACCGTGGGCATGATGGTAGCCGCCGTGGCGGTCCTGAGCGCCCTTCTGTGTTTCGCCCTCTCGTGGTATTTCCAGTACTCCACGGGCAGGGCCTTCCTCGACTTCGAGAGGCTCTTCTGGGGCGGCGGACACGTCCTGCAGTTCGCGAACACCGTCTCCATAGTCACCGTCTGGGTCTTTTTAACGGAGGCGGTCACGGGAAGGGAGCCCGTTGGGGGGAAGTTAGCGAGGAGCCTTTTCGCCTTTTACCTCCTCTTCATACTCTCCGCCCCCTTCATATACCTCGTCCACGACACCTCGACGCAGGCGCACAAGGACGGTTTCACCTTCCTCATGACCTGGGGGCTCGGGCCCTCGACGGCGGTCTTCGCGGCCTCTATAATAATGCTCCTCGTAAGGTCCACCCCGCTTCCCTTCAGGAGACCCGGGTTTTCCTGCCTTGTGCTCTCAATGGCGATATTTACTGTGGGGGGGCTCATATCCTTCACGATAAAAGGCGTAAACACCATAATACCAGCCCACTACCACTGCGTCATAGGCGGGGTCACCATCGCCTTCATGGGGTTTTTCTACGAGATCGCGCCCGTTGTGAAGAGGAGGGTTTTTTTCCCCGCTCTCGCCTCATTCCAGCCCTATATCTATTTCTCCGGGGTCCTTCTCTTCGCCCTCGGCCTTTATATCGCCGGGGCTTACGGGGCGGCCAGAAAATCCCTTGCGGGCTCCCAGGACCTCCAGGACGCCGGAAGGCTCATAGGGATGTCGGTAATGGGCCTCGGCGGGCTTGTATCCATAGCCGGGGGGGTGGCCTTCGTTGTTAACGCCCTCTTTACGCTCCTCGGCAGGAAAGGGTCATCCTGATTGCTCGACAACAAAGAAGAAAAAGCGGGTTGAGGGTGGAAAGGGGCCTCTTGGCCGGAATTATCCTTGTTTTTCATGAGCTTATCGGGCACCCCAGGAGTGCGCCCGGGGGTTAGGCACGGCACGTGTGATAAGAGGAAAAAAGGTTGAATTGACTTTTAATGGCCCATATAGTATTTTATTCATATTGCGCTAAAAATCACTTGACAAGGGAACCGGTTGGTTGTATCTTGCTCAAAAATTTTCTTTACCGAAAGGAGGAGTATCACAATGCGTAGATTAATAGGTTTGGGGGTGTTGGCTTTGAGTGTCGCCGTCGCAAGCTCCGCCCTCGCAAGCGGCGAAGACATCTTTAAATCCAAGTGTCTGCCCTGCCACGGCGCGGCAGGTGCTGGCACGGCGATGGCGCCCGCCTTCAAGGGCAACGCGTTCATCAAGACCGGCTCTGACGACGACATCTCCAAGGTCATCGCCGGCGGCCGCGCGGGCGCTGCCAAGAAGTACAAGGAGTTCGCCCTCGACATGCCGCCTGCGCCGCTTACCCCCCAGGAGATAAGCGATGTCGTGCACTACCTGAAGGGTCTCGCCGCGCAATAGGCTTAAAGAGTCAGTAAGCAATTAAAAGGCCCGGCATCCTGCCGGGTCTTTTGATTTTAAGGGAAGCCTTCATGCCTTCCGGAGGTTTTTAATACGCGCTCGGGCCCCGGGGCGCGGCAGGGGTTTCGGGGTAATTTCGACTCCCTTTCCCTGGCAAAAAGATGTGTTGACAAGGTCGGGGAAATGCACAATAATAATATTTTTGTAAAAAAATTTTTCCTAACGAAAGGAGGAGAAGTAAATGCGTAGATTAATCGGTATAGGGGTGTTGGCCTTGAGTGTTGCCTTCGCAGGCAACGCCTTTGCAGGGGGCTCGGACATATTCAAATCAAAGTGCCTGCCCTGTCATGGTGCTGATGGAGCCGGCACGGCGATGGCGCCCGCCTTACAGGGGAACGAATTCATACAGGCAAGCTCCCCCGAGGACATCTCAAAGGTCGTAATGACAGGCCGCGCTGGCGCAGCCAAGAAGTATAAAGAGTTCGCCCTCGACATGCCGCCTCAGCCGCTCAGCGCTACCGAGGTAGCCGAGGTCGTCGATTATCTCAAGAGCATCGCTGAGTAACAAAGGTTTTACAAAAAGCCGACGGAAGCCCGGTATTTTCTGCCGGGCTTTTTGTTTTTTCCGGCGGGGGCTTTTTACATGGCCCTTGAACGATTTTTTCCAAGTAACAACGATTCTTATCTGAATATCCCTTCCTCCTAAAAAACCTCAACGCCGCCTTGACAAGACCTTAAAAATTGATGATAATAATAGCCGTTTGTATTTCATATTAATAGAGGACTTTTTCCCCGACACATATCCTGTCTTTTTAAAAAAACCGATTCTTAATCCATGGAGCATGGGGCCCGCAGGGGCCTGATACGTTAGGCTTTAGTTGATGGTCAGATCAGTCTACAAGCCCCTCAAGGGGTTATTTACAGCCGTAACCTTAGTCGTCTGTGGAGGTGTTAGTTGAAGTCATCCGTTTACGTAGGTCTTGACATCGGTTCGGTAAGCACGAACACGGTAATACTCGATGAACATAAGAATATTCTCGAAGAACACTACACCAGAACGAGGGGAGAGCCGGTCAAGACGGCGTTCTCGGTCCTCACCGACGTCGTAAGCCGTTACGGCTTTGAACAGATAAGGCTCGTGGCCACAACGGGCTCCGGGGGAAAACTCATCGCCCCGCTCATAGGCGCGAGCTTCACCAACGAGGTCATCGCCCAGGCAAAGGCCGTCGAGGTCTTCCACCCCGAGGTGAGGACGGTCATAGAGATGGGCGGCCAGGACGCGAAGCTCATCTTCCTCGCCCCCGAGGACGAGGGCGGTAAGGTCAGGATAGAGGACTTCCAGATGAACTCCGTGTGCGCCGCCGGCACGGGGTCTTTTCTCGACCAGCAGGCCTACAGGCTGGGCCTCACCATAGAGGACTTCGGGCTCCTGTCGCTCAAGAGCAAGAACCCGCCCAGGGTGGCCGGCAGGTGCTCGGTATTCGCAAAGAGCGACATGATACACCTCCAGCAGATAGCCACCCCCGACTACGACATAGTGGCCGGGCTCTGTTACGCCGTGGCGAGGAACTTCAAGAGCACCATAGGGAAGGGAAAGGAGTTCGTAAAGCCCGTCGCCTTCCAGGGCGGCGTGGCCGCGAACCTGGGGGTGAGGAAGGCCTTCAAGGACGTATTGGGTCTCGACGACTCCGAGTACATAGTGCCCGCCCACTTCGCCTCCATGGGCGCCCTCGGCTCGGTATTCAATTCCCTTGATAAGGGCAAGGGCCTGGGAGCGTTCAAGGGCCTCGAGGCACTCGAGGAGTTCTTGAGCGAGAAGAAGAGGAACGAGAGGTCCCTTGAGAAGCTAAACCCCCCCGTGGATCACCCTTCCATGAACAGGTCCTCCACCGGTTATGTCTTCGAGCCGGGCGGGAAGATCGACTGCTACCTCGGCATAGACGTGGGCTCCACCTCGACGAACGTGGTCCTCATAGACAAAGAGGCGAAGCTCGTCACGAAGAGGTATCTTGCCACCGCGGGCCGTCCCCTCGAGGCAGTGAGGAAGGGCCTACGAGAGGTGGCCGAGGAGTGCGGCGAGCGCGTGAACGTGATAGGAGTGGGCACCACGGGCTCAGGCAGGTATCTCTCGGGGGACTTCATCGGGGCCGACATCATCCGTAACGAGATTACCGCCCAGGCCACGGCCGCCGTCGAAATAGACCCGGAGGTGGACACCATCTTCGAGATAGGCGGGCAGGACTCCAAGTACATCGCGTTGAACGGCGGAGTGGTCGTGGACTTCGAGATGAACAAGGTCTGTGCCGCCGGCACGGGCTCCTTCCTCGAAGAGCAGGCAGAGAGGCTCGGGATAAGCATAAAAGGGGAGTTCAGCGAGCTTGCCCTCGGCTGCTCCGCTCCTCCGCCAATGGGCGAGAGGTGCACGGTCTTCATAGAGTCCGACATGGTCCACTACCAGCAGAAGGGCGTGGAAAAGGACGGGCTGGTAGCCGGGCTCTCATACTCCATAGTCTTGAATTACCTCAACAGGGTGGTGGGCGACAGACGCATCGGCAACAAGATATTCTTCCAGGGAGGCACGGCCGCGAACCTCGGAGTCGTCTCCGCCTTTGAAAAGATTACGGGCAAACCCATAAAGGTCCCCGAGCACCACGACGTGACGGGCGCCATAGGGGCGGCCATGCTCGCAAGCAAGGAGATGCGCTCAGGGCAGAAGACGCGGTTCAAGGGCTTTGACCTGAGCAAAAAGAAATACGAGCTCGAGAGCTTCGAATGCCGCGACTGCTCCAACGTCTGCGAGGTGAGGAAGGTCGTCATGGAGGGCGAAAAACCCCTTTACTACGGCGGCCGGTGCGAAAAGTACGACGTTAAGAGGGACTCTGCAGATAACTCGCATCTTCCCGACCTCTACAAGGAGAGGGAGCAGATGCTCTACGGCACCTACAGGGGCAAGGTGGCCGGCAAGGACGCCCCCGCCATAGGCATCCCCAGGATGCTCTTCATGTACGAGATGTACCCCTTCTGGAAGGCCTTTTTCGACACCCTCGGCTTCAGGGTCCAGCTCTCCTCTCCGACGAACAAGGGCATCATAAAGGAGGGCATGGAAAGAATCGTCTCGGAGACCTGCTTCCCCGTAAAGGTTGCGCACGGCCATATCCAGGACCTTATAGAAAAGGGCGTAAAGAGGATATTCCTGCCGAGCATAGTCAACCTGAGGCCCGCCGGAGAGGGGGACGCGCACACCGTGCTCTGTCCCTACGTGCAGGCCCTTCCCTACTACTCGCGTTCCTCCTTCGACTACGACGCCCTCGGCGTGGAGGTATTGAAACCCGTCTTCCACTTCAACCAGAGACCACAGGCCCTGAAAAAAGAGTTCCATGAGCTCGGCAAGCTGCTTGGCGCGAAGAAGGCCGCCGTGAACAGGGCCTTGAAGGCCGCCTTCGAGGCTTGGGAGGAGTTCTCTGGGAAGCTCATTAAAAGGGGTAAAGAGGTCCTCGACGGGCTCGGCCCCGACGAGACGGCCCTCGTGATAGTGGGCAGGTCCTACAACACCACGGACACGGGAATAAACCTCGAGCTCCCCAAGAAGCTCCGGGGCCTCGGGACCATGGCGATACCCTTCGACATGCTCCCCGTGGACTCCGTAATGGACGAAACGCTTTCCAAGGACATGTACTGGAAGAGCGGACAGAGGATACTCGCCGCGGGAAAGATCATAAAGGAAGACCCGAGGCTCTTCGCCGTATATCTCACCAACTTCGGATGCGGCCCGGACTCCCTCATAACGCACTTCTACAAGGACAGGTCGAAGGGCAAGCCCTTCCTCCAGCTCGAGATAGACGAGCATTCGGCCGACGCCGGCGCCATAACGCGCTGCGAGGCGTACCTCGACAGCATAAAGAACATCAGGGACAAGGTCACCCGTGAGGCGAGGGAGGTCCAGGTCACAAGGAGGACGGACATCAAGAAGAAGATATACCTGCCCTACATGGCCGACGGCGCCTACGGCATAGCCGCCGCCTTCGAGGCATGCGGGATAGAGGCCGAGGTCATGCCCATGCCCGACGAGGAAACTTTGAAGTGGGGCCGCCGCTACACCTCGGGCCGCGAGTGCTACCCGTGCATAATCACCACGGGCGACATGATAAAGATGGTCCAGCGCGAAGATTTCTCGCGCGAGAAGAGCGCCTTTTTCATGCCATCGGGCAACGGTCCCTGCAGGTTCGGCCAGTACAACAGGTACCAGAGGCTCATCCTCGACGAGATAGGCTTCACCGACGTGCCCGTCTACGCCCCTGACCAGGACGGCACCTTCTACAGGGAGCTCGGCATGGTGGGGGGCAACTTCCCCAGGCTCGCCTGGTGGGGCATAGTCGCCGCAGACCTCCTCGAAAAAAGGCTCAGGGAGACGCGGCCCTACGAGAAGAACCCGGGCGAGACGGAGAAGACCTACTGGGAGTACCTGCACAAGGCGTGCGACGCCGTAAGGGAAAAGAGGTTCCCCAAGGAGGAGCTCAAGGCCGCCAAGGAGGCCTTCAGGAGGATCCCCATAAACGAGCCGGGAGGAAAACCCGTCATCGGAGTGGTGGGCGAGATATACGTGAGGAGCAACCGCTTCAGCAACGAGAACCTCGTAAAGAAGCTCGAGGCCCTGGGCGCCGAGGTGAGGCTGCCCACCATAAGCGAGTGGATATTCTACACCAACTTCACCTCCAAGCGTAAGAACTGGAAGAGAAAGGACTACGGGGACTACCTGAGGACCATAACCAACGACTTCTTCCAGCACAAGGACGAGAAACGGATGGAGGAGATATTCAACGGGGACCTCCGTGGCGGCTACGAGCCGAAGATAGAGGAGCTCCTCGAAAAGGCCGAGCCCTACATACACGACTCCTTCGAGGGCGAGGCCGTACTTAGCGTGGGCAAGACCCTCGATTACATCTCCAAGGGCGCCCACGGCATAGTCAACGCCATGCCCTTCACCTGCATGCCGGGGACCGTGGTCAACGCGGTCCTCAAGAGATTGAGGGAAGACAACTCCAATATCCCCTACCTCAACATGGTATACGAGGGGATAGAGGACACGAACTCCATAACCCGCATGGAGGCCTTCGTCCACCAGGCCCGCGAGTTCATGGAGAGACGCTCTTAAAAGGCAGGGGGGAACCTTTTGAAAAAAGTTCCCCCCGGACCCCCTTCAAAAATTTTTAGCTATTTCCTGTAGGGGGCTGCCTATCGGAAATAGCCAAAAGTTTTTGGAAGAGGTCTGGAGAAACCTTTTTTCAAAAAGGTTTCTCCAGTATTCTTTAAGGTCTTGTGGTGAAAGAGAACTGGAGGTCTATCGTCTCGGGCCCGATGTAGAGGTTTTTTATGACAAGTTTCGCCCTTGTTACCCTCTTGGCGAAGGGCGTGAATACGAGGACCTTCGAGATCCTTTCACCCGGGGGGACCGTCTCCGTAAGGTCGTAGAAGGTCTTGCCTACTCCCGAGAGGTCCCACCCCGTGGACTCGGCTGCTATGTCATGGAAGTCCGTGTAGTCGAGGGGCTTTTTATAGTCCATCGTGCTGTCCCTCAGAGAGACGAGTGCCGGGTTGAAGACCACCTCAAGGCCGGAGCCGTTGTCTATCTCCATCTCCAGGAGTACGTACTCTTTCTCGACTAAGTCCCGGGCTATCGCCGAGTCATGAGCCCCGCCGGCGTGCCCCACGGATATCCTTACGCCCTGGCCAGAGAAGACCCACCTGTTGACCTCCCTTGAATAGGTATCGGAGCCTCTCCCGGCGGGATAGAGTTTAAGGGGCCCCGTGCTCTTGGCCGCGCAGCCGGCAAGGACGAGGGCGAGGATGCACAAGAGGACTGTCTTTATGGGAGATAGACGGAGTCTTGTCATGCGCTGGTTTCCCTTCGCCTTGTGGCCCTCGGGGTACGAAAGGTTTCTCCGGAAGATGGCGATTAACCTAATAGGTCGTATGGCGCGTTACGGCCTGGAAATCGTCGAACTCGTCCCTGTATTTTCCCCATGCGACCTTCACGTCATCGACCCTCGCCATGGGAGGCCCCGTGCGGCACCACTCGATGACCCTTTTCACGGAGTCCTCATCCCCCTCGAGTACGGCCTCCACCGTGCCCTCGGGGGTGTTCCTCACCCATCCGCACACGCCGTTGGTCCTGGCCACCTCGACGGTGCTGGCCCGGAAGTAAACGCCCTGCACGAGGCCCTGTATAACGATGTGCGCCCTGGCCATCCTCATAAGAGGAAGCTACCACATTTTTTTCGCCTTGGCAAGAAACCCCGGCCACTCGAGGACTCGATGGACAAAGGCCTTGAACCCCCCGGCCTTAAGGCTGTATCATATTCACAGGGGAGGAGGAGATGTCGTCTCAAGTAGTCATAATAGGAGGGGGGCTCGCGGGAAGCGAGGCCGCCTGGCAGGTCGCCAAAAGGGGAGGGAGCGCCATCATCTACGAGATGAAACCCAGGAGGTTCTCCCCTGCCCACCGCATGGAGACCCTCGCCGAGCTCGTCTGCAGCAACTCGCTTAAGTCCGACGACCCGATGAACGCCTCGGGGCTTTTGAAGGAGGAGATGCGGCTCATGGGCTCCCTCGTGATAAAGGCCGCCGAGGCCACGAGGGTCGCTGCCGGGAAGACCCTCGCCGTCGACAGATCGGAGTTTTCCCGTTACGTGACGGAAGTTCTTGCCGGGGCGGGGGTGGAGCTGGTAAGAGAAGAGGTGAGGTCCATACCTGAGGCGAGGCCCGTTATAGTGGCAACCGGCCCCCTCACGACGGAAGAGCTCGCCGGGGATATCCAGGCCCTCGTTGGAAAGAAGAGCCTCTTTTTCTACGACGCCGTGGCCCCCGTGGTGTACGCCGAATCGATAGACATGTCCAGGGCCTTTTTCGCATCGAGGTATGGAAAGGGCGGAGAGGACTACATAAACTGCCCCCTCGACAGGGAACAATACGAGAGGTTCGTCCGCGAGCTTAAGTCCGCAGACGGTATCACCCCCCGCAGCTTCGAGGAGACCCGGTACTTCGAGGGCTGCCTTCCCATCGAGGTCCTGGCCGGGAGAGGGCCCATGACGCTCTCCTTCGGCCCCATGAAGCCCGTTGGGCTGGTAGACCCCGGCACCGGGCGGCGGCCCTACGCCGTCGTGCAGTTAAGGAAGGAGAACTCGCAAGGGACTCTCTACAACATGGTCGGATTCCAGACGCGGCTAACCTACACGGAACAGAAGAGGGTCTTTGGGCTCATACCCGCCCTCGAGAAGGCCGAGTTCGCCAGGCTCGGCAAGATCCACAGGAACACCTACATGGATTCCCCCGGCGTTATTTCTCCCGGGCTCGCCCTCTTGAGGGACCAGGGCATATTCTTCGCCGGACAGATAACGGGTGTGGAGGGGTACTGCGAGAGTGCGGCAACGGGACTTCTGGCGGGCATAAACGCCTTCTTGTCCCTCGAAGGCAGGCTCTCGGTCCACCCCCCGCCGACCACCATGACGGGTTCACTCCTCGAATACATAACCTCTGAAAAAGGCTCGGCTCTTCAGCCGATGAACGCGAACTTCGGGCTCCTTCCCCCCCTGCCCATATCCGTGAGGGACAAGTCGGAGAAGAAGCGCCTACAGCGAGAGAGGGCCCTCGGTGACCTTCAAAGCTGGCTCAAGGAAACCCTTGCAACTTCACCCGTAATCTGATATAGATTCAGCCTATGGACAAGAGAAAAGAGGTGCTCATAAAGGACCTGCAGAACGGGGAGAGGGACATAAGGACTCTCTCGGCGGAGGCCCTCGAGAGGATACAGATCAGGCAGAACCTCGCCCGTCTTGTAAAGACGATCGAGTCAGGGGAGATGCTCGAGAAGATAAACGCCCTTTACGTCGTCGCCGACCTCAAGGGAAGGAAGATAATAGAGATAATCGTGAGGGGCTTTAAAGACCCCGTGGAGGACGTGCGCGCCGCCGCGGCCAGGGCCCTGGGGAGCATGGACGACAACCGGGTCCTTTCCCCCCTCGTGGATGCCCTCACGGACACAAGCCCCATAGTCTTGAGGAGCGCCATCGAGGCCCTTAGCAGATACAACGACATCCGGCTCGTCGGACCACTTATGAAGATGCTCAACAACGAGGACTCCGGTGTGGTGGAGAAGGCCCTTGAGGTGATAGGCAGGATAGGGGACAAGAGGTCAGAGCAGGCGATGCTCTACTTCGCCATCAAGGGCAACAAGAAGATGAGGGCCCTCGCCATATCGGCCCTCGGGGTCATGGAGACTTAGGCCCTTTTTCCCCGCCTGCTCAAACCACCCCTTGAGCGCCGTCCCCTTCATGCTTCCTTGAAAAAAAGCCCTCGATAAACGATTTTGGATTCAGTGCGTGACGGCCCGGGTCTCTTTCCGGTCAAACCGCCGTAAAAGGTTTCGGCAGGCGATCTCGAAAGGCGTCCATGTCCCCCGTGGGCCCCCCGCCACCCCGGCCCAGCCCCTTTCAAAGACTCTCCTTCCCTTGTGCCCCCCGGCCCCCTTGCTCCCCCCCGCCGTCAGATGCTCTCCTTCTCGAAGAAGGAGCTGAGGTCCACGTTAACGGCGGCCGGGTTTACGGTGGCTACAATCGTCTTGTCCCTTCCTTCGTCGCCGGCGAGGTCGAGCTCAAAGGGGGTGTCAACGGTGCTCCCCTCGGCGTCGTAGACCATCTTCAATGTGGGGGACTCGGGGGCCTCAGAGTTGATTTTAGTCACTATCCCTATCTCGTTTGTCGAGAGCCTTACCATGGTGCCCACCGGGTATATGCCGAGCATGTTCGTAAAGGTCTTCAATACCTCGGGTTCGAAGTACCTCCCCGAGAAGTTCGTCATGATCTTTATCGCCTCCACGGGGTTGTGGGGCTTCTGGTAGACCCTCAGGGTCGTGAGCGCGTCGTAGGCGTCGCATATGGTTAAAATCTGGCTGTAGGGGTGGGTGTTTTCCCTCGTAGCCGGGTACCCGGAGTGGTCGTATTTTATATGATGCTCGTATACGAGCCTCTCGACGAGCCCCAGGACCCCTTCCATCCTCTTTATTATATCCGAGCCAAGGAGAGGGTGCTCCTTTATCTTCTCCCACTCGTCGGAACTGAGCCCTCCGGGTTTGCGTATTATCTTCTCGGACACGCCGGTTTTTCCGATGTCGTGAAGGATGGCCGCCACCCCCACGGCGTGCACGTCCTCTTCGGCGAGGTTCATGGCTCTCGCCAGGCTCACCGAGGTTATGGAGACGTTTACGGAGTGGTTGAAGAGATAGTTGTCGTAGTTCTTTATCATCGTGAGCCCGGCCATGGCGTTCGGGTCGGAAAGGACGCTGTCGGCTATCTCGTCAACGACGTTGTGCACGGCCTCGGCCCTGGGTATCTTCCCCAGCCGTACCTCGTCCATGGCGCCCTTGACGACCTCCACGGCGTCGTTATAGACCTCGAGGACGTTTCTTTTGCCTTTGGATATGGTGGATAGCTTGATGTGGGAGATGCCCTTCGACTTGAGCTCTTTTGCAAGCCCCCCGGGGTTGCCGGAGGCGAGGAGCTCGAAGAGACCCACCAGTTCGGATTCCACGAGGCCCCTTGCGAAGACCATGGTCTCGACGTTGTTGCCGGCCATGAACTCCCTTATCTCGGGATAGAGCCTCTCGGAGTCCGCCACAGGGCTCTCCTCGAAGACAAGGGCCTCCTCGACGAGTCCTATGACTATGCTCTCCTTGGTCCTGAGCGAGGAGCTTATGAGCTCGAAGCTCTTTTTTACGGGTGTGCTTATGGCCGGGTGACCCGGCGGGTAGAGTTTCCTGCTCTTTAGCGCGGCGTTTACGCTCTTGAGTATGGAGTCACCGTCTATTGCGCTCATGCCCTCTTCTCTCTTCCTTCAAGGATTCTTTTGCACGTTTTATAGAGTTCCCCTTCGGAACTCCCACAGACCTCTTCTATCGCCCCGTAAGCCTCTTCGCCGCCTATCATCCCCAGGGAGTTGGCCGCAAGGGACCTGCACTCCCCGTAAGCCCTCTTGCCGAACCAAGCCTTCTTGAGAAGTATCTTCGTGAGGCAGCCGACCGCCCTTCGGTCGCCTATTATCCCCAGGGCCTTTATGGCCTCCTTTTTCGGCTCGTGGTTGTCGGCGAAGGGCTCCCACTTGAGGGCTATCTCGCCGATGGACTCTATGGCCGCCGGGTCCCGGAGCATCCCCAGGGATACTATGGCCTGGGTCATGAGCGAGGCCTCCTCCTCTTCGAGGGCCTTCAGGAGAAAGGCCGTCGAAGAGGAGGAGGGTATGCGCGCCAGGCTTCTTAACACCTCGCGCTTCACCCTCGTGTCTTCGTTCCCGTATGCCTCTTCGAGCTTGTCTATATGAGCCGGGTCCCCGAGCTCGCCCAGGAGCGCCACCATCTGTCTCACCTCGTACCACTTGGGGCTCTGGATCCTTTTTTCCAGGTGGGGAAAGAGCTTCTTGCCGAACATCACCGCGGTGTCGAAGATGTTGCGCCTGGTGGACGCGTCCGGGGCGTCAACGAGTATCTCGAGGAGGATTTCTATGGCGCCTTCGCCGCACCTCAAGATGAGTCTCTGGACGGTCTTTCTCTCGGGCTCCTCCTTGGCCCCGGCCCTGCCTATAAGATAGCGTATCAGGTCCTCCTTTACAAGCAAAGAGTCGAGCTGTTCCGAGGCGATTGACCTTAAGTCTGACCCGAGGCCGGAAGAGGCCTGGGAATGGTCGAGAAAGAGCGTTACGGCTGGAAAGGCGCCGACAAAGGCCCTTGTTATCAACAGCGGGTCGAGCCTCTCCCTTACTCGTACGGATATGTCGTTGTATCTCAAAAGGTCCCTCTCGGTCTTCAGGCGTTCAAGGAGGCTCGAAAGCTCCTCTTCCTCCTCCGGCCCGACCTCGCCCCGGGCCTTGTCCACGGCCTCGGCGTCCCCCATGGAGAGCTCTTCGAGTTCTTCTTCGCCCTCGGCACCCTTTTTCTCCTCTTCCTCCTCTTTCTTCTTCTCCTCGAGTTCGCGCTTGAGCTTCTTAAGGTCCTCGTAGCGCATCTCGTTCAGGAGTATGCCTACCACGTCCTTTTCGAGGAAGAAGTCCTCGACGCCGCCCTTTTGAAGGAGCTCCTCGGGCTCGAGGCCGAAGAGCTGTATGAAGGCCTTTATCTCCTCCTTCGTGACCCTCCAGGTGATGGTCATCTCCTTTACCCTTCTCAAGAAGAGCTTGGTCGCCATCGACTTGAGTTCCTCGAAACCCTGGGCCAGGGGCTCCTTGTTCAGATAAAAACCCTTCTGGTCTATATTGAGCTTTAACTCGCCGTTTTCGTCTATGAACCCCTTGAGGACGTTGAAGGATCTGTCAAGGGCGCTCTCGAAGTGAGGATGCCCCTCGGGATAGAAATTATGCATCTTGACAGCCTTGTACAGTTCAATTAGTATGGTATCGACGTTAACGTTGTCCACCGCCATTTGAGCCTCGCCCGAGGGTTCTTTTTTGGAATCATCATAGCAAAAAACGTCTTTTTGTCAATTGTAAACAGCTGTTGAACAACATTAGCTGTTATCGGGTTTTTTTTCAATATATGTTGTTGCATCTTCAGGACCATACTTTCAGCACCGGGTCGACTTAATTGGCGAAGAAGGCTAAATCGGTCTACGAATGTCAGAACTGCGGCCACAGGACCTACAAGTGGCTCGGACAGTGCCCGGAGTGCAGGAGCTGGCACTCGATGCTCGAGGAGAAGGTCTTCGAAAGTCCCTCAAGGGCCTCCTTCGGCGCAGAGAGCCCCTCGGCGCCCGAGCCCCTCTCGGCCCTTTCCACGGCGGAAGAGGCGAGGGCGGGCACGGGCATAGGCGAGTTCGACAGGGTCCTCGGGGGTGGTATTGTCCCGGGCTCGGCTGTCCTCATAGGAGGGGACCCGGGCATAGGAAAGTCCACGCTCCTCCTTCAGGTAACGGGGGCCCTGGCCATAAGGGGCGGCAAGGTCCTTTACGTGACGGGCGAGGAGTCCCTTCACCAGATAAGGATAAGGGCCGAGCGCCTCGGTGTCGTAACAGAAAACCTCGTCGTGTACGCCGAGACCTGTGTTGAGCGCGTCATAGAGGCCGTAAAGGATGTAAAACCGGCGGTGCTGGTGATAGACTCGGTGCAGACCCTTTATTCGACGGAGGTGGAGTCTTCGCCCGGAAGCCTCACACAGGTTAGAGAGGTGGCCGCAAGGCTCATAACATACGCCAAGGCCTCGGGCACCCCGCTCTTCCTCGTGGGGCACGTGACCAAGGAGGGTTTCATAGCGGGACCCAAGGTCCTCGAGCACATGGTGGACACGGTCCTCTACTTCGAGGGCGAGAGGGGGCACGTCTTCAGGATATTGAGGGCGGCGAAGAACCGTTTCGGCTCCGTCATGGAGATAGGCATCTTCGAGATGAAGGAGGACGGTCTGCGGGAGGTGGCCAACCCCTCGGAGGTATTTCTCGCCGAGAGGCCCGAGGGGGCTTCGGGCTCGGCCGTGGTGGCGAGCCTCGAGGGCACCAGGACCGTCCTCGTGGAGGTCCAGTCCCTCGTATGCCCCACGGTATTCGCCGTGCCGAGAAGAACGGTCGTGGGGGTTGACTACAACAGGGTCATGCTCATAGCCGCGGTGCTCGAGAAAAAGGCGGATATCACGCTCGCCGGATACGATATATTCGTCAAGGTGGCCGGGGGATTGAGGCTCGACGAGCCGGCCGTGGACCTGGGCGTGGCGGCATCGCTCTCGTCCAATTTCCTCGAAAGGCCCGTGGACCCGGGGACCGTGGTCTTCGGAGAGGTGGGGCTCGCCGGGGAGGTCAGGGGGGTTACGAGGGCCGAGGCCAGAGTCCGGGAGGCGGACAAGCTCGGCTTCAAGAGGTGCATACTTCCGGGGGCGAGCCTCAAGGGCCTTGAAAAAAAGACCCGGATGGAGCTCGTGGGGGTAAGTACGGTCAGGGAGGCGATTGACAGGTTTTTTTAAGCCCCCCGGAGCGTATCGGGCGCGGCGGCCAAGGTGTTTTATAGTGGGTGAATTCCGCTTTTTATTTTGATATAATAGCGTGTTAGAAGACCGAAACGTTAAAACGGACGCTCGTGCTGGTCGCCTCGGAGTTAGTTTCCGGAGAGTTCTCGTGACAAACAGGTTTCGCTTCATGGTCTTGGTCTTGGCTGTGCTTTTTATTTCCTTCTCCTTTACGGGCCCCGTCCTTGCGGGACCAGACAAAGCATACTTCACCGACTCGGGCCAGTTCAGTTACGCAAAGTTCCTGGCGGGAGAGGGAGATTATATCGTCGCCGCCAGGGAGTTCGAAAGGCTTGTAGAGCATTTTCCCTCCAGCCCGCTGCTTCCCGAGGCACAGTTCAGGATGGCCGAGGCCTATTTCAAGGCCGGTCTTTACCACGAGGCCGAGCACAGCTACTCGCTCTTTCTGGCCAACTTCTCGGACAACCCGATGGCCGGGGCTGTGCGTATTTTGATCGAAGAGGCTAAGGAGAAATATTTGAAGGAGAAGCTCCCGGTGGTGGTCCTCGACGATGGGCCTCTTTACGAGATAGACGACGGCGACAGGACGATAAGAGCCGTGCAGGTGATGATCTTCGACGGAAAAAGCTACGCCGAGGTCGACGGTGAGCTCAAGGGACTTAAAGAGGCCGGAGTCGATACGGTCATAGTCAGGGTCTTTCACAACAGGG
>DATEAM010000067.1:0-5819 GCA_035288385.1 Thermodesulfobacteriota bacterium | reverse complement strand
GAGGCCCGCCAGTACCGAGGCCGCCGGTACGAGGGGTAAGATGTAGTTGGGGAGCTTCGTGGAGGCCGCGGAGAAGAATACGAGGATAAGGAGAAACCATATGGAAAGGAAGAGGCCGAGATCTGCGTTCTCATCGCCGCCGCGCCTTAATACCCCCCTGTAGACCGCCCCCGGGAGAAAGGCGACCCAGGGGTAAAGGCCCGCCATGAGGATGAGGGCGTAGTAGTAGAAGGGCCCGGAGTGGCTTGAGATCACCCCCGTATAGCGTTTTATGTGGTGCTTTATTATGAAGGCGTCTATGAACTCCCACCCCCGTAAGTGATACTCGGCAGCAAACCAGGGCACGGCGACGACGAGGAAGAGGATTATGTAGGCAGGCCTCAAGAACCTTTTTGCCGCCGCGAGGTCCCTCGTGGCGGCGAGATGGACGAGTGAGATGGCGAGCGGGAATACGAGCCCTATCGCCCCCTTGGTGAGTACGGCCAGCGCCGAGGAGACCCAGAAGAGGGCGTGGAATTTCCTCTCGCCCGTCTTTACGGCCGCGTAGAAGGAAAAGAGTGACCCCGAGATGAAGAAGGCGAGCGGCATGTCCGTCACGGCCGAGTGGGAGTAGACGAAGAACTCGAGGTTAAGCAACAGGACGAGGGTCGAGAAGACCGCCTCCTTTACCCCGGAAAAGCGCCTCACGAAGGAGAAGGTCACCAGCGCGAGTCCTACGCCGAAGCCAGAGGAGGGGAGCCTGGCGGCGAACTCCGTTACGCCGAAGAGGGCGAAGGATAAGGACATGAACCAGTATATGAGTATGGGCTTGTCGTACCGGGGCTCGAAGTTGTAGGTGGGGGTGAGGTAATCCCCCGTCAGGAGCATCTCCCTCGAGGCCTCGGAAAAGACCGCCTCGTCCACGTCGAAGAGGAGAAAACCCCCGGTCTTGAAAAAGGAGACGAAGACGGCGAGAAGGAGTATCCCCGCCCAGAGCAGCTTTTCGTTGCCCTTTAAAAGGTCTTTTCCGTTGGAGATGACGTAGCCGAGCCCCAGCCCGAGGGCCGCCCCGGCCGCCACGTCCGAAGGGTAGTGCGACCCGAGGTAGACCCTCGAGGCCGCTATAAGCGCTGCTACTGCGTAAAGGGGGAGCCTTAGAGAGGGGTAGGTCCTGCCGAGGATAAAGGCCACGGCGAAGCCCACGGTAGAGTGCCCGGAGGGGAAGGAGTTGTACCTGCCCGTAAGGTCGAAGAGCGTCGGGTTCTCGAGGAGCTTTATCATGTGCCCGGCGGTGTGGGCAACACGGGGTCTTTCAAAGGCCGCCTTCAGAATATGCACCACCGCGCCGGAGGCGATAATGGAAAAAAGAGAGTGCGCGCCGGCCCTCTTAAGCGCCCCCTTATCGAGGGACCTTCCGAGAAGATAGAGGAAAACGCTCAGGGGGATGAGAAATGCCCCGTCCCCGAGGAAGCTGAAAAAACGGGAGAGCGATGTGAGGGGAGGGTACAGGGGTAGATTTCCGGTAAGGAAGTCGAGCCTTGACGAGACGAGAAGCGCTATTATTACGATCAGGGCGGTGCGTAAGGTCCTCGCGCCCCTGTGTGGCTCCATCAACCGAGGGCCTCCTCGAAGACGTCCAGGGCGGAGGACATCTCGGACTCCTTTATGGTAAGGGGGGGCATGAGGCGCGCGATATTCTTGTCGACGCCGCACTCCACGATTATGACCCCGAGGGCGAGGCATTTCTTGATGACCTTATCGAGCCTCTCCCTGTCCGGGCTGCAGTCATCTCTTACGAACTCGACACCTATCATGAGCCCGAGCCCTCGCACGTCCCCGATGAAGGGGTGTTTTTTGCGCATGGCGGCGAGCCTGTCCATGGCGTAACTGCCGACGTTGCGTGCGTTCTCAAGGAGTTTTTCGCCCTCTATTACGTTTATAGTAGCCTTTGAAGCGGCGCATGAGACGGGGTTTCCCCCGAAGGTCGTGCCGTGGGCCCCGGGGGCCCATCCTCCCATTATATCCCTTGAAGAGCCCACGGCGCTAAGTGGAAACCCGGAGGCTATCCCCTTTGCGATGGTCATGACGTCCGGCCTTACGCCGAAGTGCTCGCAGGCGAACCACCTGCCAGTCCTTCCCATGCCGCACTGGACCTCGTCGGCTATGAACAGCACCCCCTTCTCCGTGCAAAGCTCCCGGAGCCTCTTCATGAACTCCGCCGGTGGGACGACGTAGCCCCCTTCGCCGAGCACGGGCTCTATAATGACGCAGGCTACCTCCTCCGGGTCTATCTGGTGCTTGAAGACGAGGGAGAGGTAATCGAAGCACTCCATGGAACACTCCTGCCTCGAGCGGCCCATGGGGCACCGGTAACAGTAGGGATAGGGCGAATGGTATACGGAGGGCAGCAGCGGGTGGTAGTGCTTCCTGTACCTCGAAGAAGAGGTGGTAAGCGCAAGGGCCCCGGAGGTGCGGCCGTGAAAACCGCCCGTAAAGGCGATGACGCCCTGGCGCCGGGTATGGTACCTCGCGAGCTTGACCGCGCCCTCTACGGCCTCGGCACCGCTGTTCGAAAAGAAGAACATCTCTATCCCGGCGGGCGTTATCCGCTCGAGGGCCTCGGCGAGCTCGGCACCCGGGCGGTGGTAGAAGATGCCGCCCGAGTGTATGAGCCTCTCGGTCT
The DNA here is from genome assembly GCA_035288385.1 of Thermodesulfobacteriota bacterium. Classification (GTDB taxonomy): domain Bacteria; phylum Desulfobacterota; class GWC2-55-46; order GWC2-55-46; family JADFVP01; genus DATEAM01. The sequence continues at coordinate 3,157 of DATEAM010000067.1, read as the reverse complement.
GCTCTTTCGCCGCCCTTACGACTTCGGGGTGGCAGTGCCCGACGTTAACGGTGGCGAGCCCGGCGGAGAGGTCCATGTACCTCCTGCCGTCGGTACCCTCCACGTAAATCCCCTCGGCCCTTGCGGCCACGACGGCGGTGTGGAAGACGAGGGCCGGCGTTAAGAACCTTTCGGCCTTCTTTATGACCTCGTTATTTCCGGTTTTTTTGTCCAATGGATTTTCTTCTGAACTCAGAGGGCGTCAAGGGCGAACCTTAAAAGGGGATGCCAAAGAGTCAGTCCGTATCTATGGGGACCGGCTCACAGAGCGATGAGTCGTATATGGATAGTCTCCCGCACCTCTTGCATATGTACTCGATCTTTTCGAGCATGGGGGTGCAGACGTGGCGGGCGTCGTCCACCGATTTGCCGCAGAACTCGCAGGTAAAGGGGAGCGTTTCCTTCCTCGGGTGGCAAAGATGCCCCCTTCCGCTCGCCGCGTTGCCGCAGGTGGGGCAGGTGAACGTCTTTACATATCGCTCGGTCATTTGAGTGCGGCTCCTTTCCTTATTGGGTCTCTACCGGGACCTTCCGAAGAGCTCTTCCCTCAGACTCGAGAGCCTGCTCAGGTGGCTCTTCTCCTGGTCTATTAGCCCGTCGAGGACTTCGCGGTCCCTGTCGCGGACAATCTTCAGGAACTCGTAGTAGAAGAGTATGGAGTCCTTCTCCATGCCGATGGCGTAGTCGAGGACCTCTTTTTCGCCGCCCACCTCTTCGGCGAACTTCGCGCCCTCCTCGGAGCTGGCAAAGACCTCGGTATCCGCTATCGCCCTCAGGTATAGCGATGCCTCTGTTATGTATGGGTCGAACCCCTCGGCCACGGTCTCCTCCGGCATGAGCTTTTTCATGTCCGTGAATATCTTGATGTGCTTGGCCTCCTCCTCGGCGAGGTTCCTGAATATCTTCTTTACCTTCTCGTTCTTCGAGGCCTTGCTCGCGTCGCCGTAGAACTTCATCCCGTTCTCCTCTATCCTCAACGCCATCTCGAGGATCTCCCTGCCTGTGAAATTAACGGGGTCCATGACGAAAACCCTCCTTTCATGGTCCGCCGGATTATAACACCGGGCGCCGGCTTTTGCAATCGGGGAAAACCTTTCTGTAGAAAGGTTTTCCACAAACCCCTTTCCAAAGACTTTTGGCTATCCCGTGGGTGTAGACCCCGTGAATGAAAGTTTCTGGTAAGAAGGGGTCTACCCCCACGGGATAAATAGCTAAAAGTTTTTGAAGGGAGTTTGAGGGAAACTTTTTACAAAAAGTTTCCCTCAATCGATCTGCGCCTTCTGTAATCGTCCGCTGAAGTCCCTGTAGACGACCTTCCAGCGCGTGAACATGTCGAGTGCCCCTCCCCGGCCTCCCGCCTCCCTGTGTCCGAGGCCGCTTCTCTTCGTGCCCCCGAAGGGGAGCTGTATCTCGGCCCCTATGGTCGGGGCGTTTATGTATACTATCCCCGAGTCGAGCTCCCTCTCGGCCACGGCGCTTTTATTTACGTCCTGGGTGTATATGGAAGAGGAGAGGCCGTAGGCAGGGGTGTTCGCTATCCTTATGGCGTCCGCGAGGTCTTCGGCCCTTATGACGGCTACGACCGGGCCGAAGATCTCCTCGGTGGCTATCCTCATCTCGGGGGCGACGTCCGCGAAGACGGTCGGCTCGACGAACCAGCCCTTTGAGAATATTCCGCCCCTGAGGGCGCTCCCTCCGAGGACGAGGCGCGCCCCCTCCTTCTTTCCTATTTCGATATAGTCGAGGACCTTTTTCATCTGGGCCTCGTTTATAAGAGGGCCCATGTCGGTTGCAGGGTCGAGGCCGTCTCCTACCTTCAGGTTAGTTGCCGCTTCCGTGAAGGCCTCCATGAACTCGTCGTATACTTTTTCATGGACTATGACCCGAGAGGCCGCCGTGCACCTCTGCCCCGTGGTGCCGAAGCCTCCCCAGAGGGAGCCTTCCACGGCGAGCTCTATTCGCGCGTCGTCCATTACTATTATGGGGTTCTTGCCCCCCATCTCGCAGGATATCTCCTTGTCGAGGGTGGAGCACATCCTGGCGAGCTTCTCTCCCACGGCAGAGGAGCCGGTAAAGGATACGCCGTCCACGCCGGGGTGGGTGGCGAGGTACTCGCCCGTATCCTCGCCCCTTCCGTGAACGAGGTTTACGACACCCGCGGGGACGCCTGAGTCCACGAGGAGCTCGACGAGCCTGGTAGCCGCCACGGGGGTATAGCTCGAGGGCTTGAAGACCACGGTGTTCCCCCCTATGAGGGCCGGCAGGAGTTTCCACGCAGGGATGGCCGTGGGGAAATTCCAGGGGGTTATGAGGGCGAAGACCCCTATGGGTACCCTTATGGACTTGCAGTCCTTGTCAGGAAGCTCCGAGGGCACCGTCTCCCCGGTGAGCCTTCGGCCCTCTCCGGCCATGTAATAGGCCATGTCAACGGCCTCCTGCACGTCGCCGAGGCCCTCGGAGAGTATCTTGCCCATCTCGCGGGTTACGAGTTCCCCGAGGGAGTCCTTGTTCTTCGCTATGAGCTCGGCTGCCCTGAAGAGTATCTCGCCCCTTTTGGGCGCGGGCATGAGCCTCCAAGGCGGGTAGGCCTCCCTCGCGGCCCGAACGGCCTCGTCCACGTCCGCTTTGCCCGAGGCGGGCACAACCCCCACCACGTCGTCGGTATTCGCCGGGTTTAAGCTCTCGAGGGTCTTGCCCTCTGCCGCGTCTACCCACCTTCCTCCTACGAGGTTCTTTATCTTCCCGGCCATAAGAACAAACTCCCTGTAATGTATAAAGGAATATACCAGAGTGCAGTGTGGGTTGCAACTTGCGTCGGGGGCGGCAAATGAAAAGGCCGGCCCATGAGGACCGGCCCTGGAAATCATGGAGCGGGCGATGGGAATCGAACCCACGTATGCAGCTTGGGAAGCTGCCATTCTACCATTGAATTACGCCCGCTCTGAGGAAACCTTTTTGAAAAAAGGTTTCCTCAGACTCCTTCCAAAAACTTTATACTATAAACCCCGGAGGCAGTCAAGATTTTGGTGGCTTTACCGGAGCCGTCCCCCCGCCCCCCCTCGCCCCCCCGCCCCCTCCGCCACCCCGATATTTCCTTAACATGAGCCGATTATCATGT
>DATEAM010000066.1:0-15968 GCA_035288385.1 Thermodesulfobacteriota bacterium | reverse complement strand
GTTTGAGGGAAACTTTTTTCAAAAAGTTTCCCTCAAGAAAGACTCTACCCCCGCCTTGTGAGGTGTTTTTTGAACCAGTTGGCGGCGAGTGCGGCGACTTCTTCGAGGGCCCCTGGTTCTTCGAAGAGGTGGGAGGCCCCTGGGATGACCTTGAGTTCCTTTTTGGTTGACATCAGGTCGAGGGACTGGCGGTTAAGGGCGAGGACCACGTCGTCGTCTCCGCCGACTATGAAGAGCGTGGGGGCCTTTACGTCCGGAAGGGCCTGGGAGGCCATGTCCGTCCTGCCGCCCCTCGATACGACGGCGCCGATCCCCGGGCCCATGCTCACTGCCGCCTTGAGGGCCGCGGCGGCGCCCGTGGAGGCGCCGAAGTAGCCTATTACGAGGCCCTTCGTCTCCTTTTGCCCCTCGAGCCACCTTGTGGCGGCCTCGAGACGAGCGGTCAGGAGCCCTATATCGAAGCGGGTGGAGTAGTCCACGTCCTCTTCCCTCGTTAGGAGGTCCATAAGGAGGGTAGCCACCCCGGCCTTCCTCAAGACCTGTGCCACGTAATTGTTCCTCGGGCTGTGGCGGCTGCTTCCGCTGCCGTGCGCGAAGAGCACTATGCCCTCTGCGCCTTCGGGGATGCCGAGGGCCCCTTCGAGAGTTATCCCGTCCACGTCTATATTGACGAGCTTTTCCTCATTTGCGGCGAGTTTCATGACACTCCTTTAAAGTTGGTGAAGGAAAGGAGAATTCATTTATTCAGGCGCACGTAAACCTTCCCGGAAGACCGGGCAGACGCCTTGGCTTATAAGATGCGGGCTTGATGTCAGGCGCAGGTGCACGCCGAGGATTTTTTGCCGCACCCGCTGCAAACGCCATCCTCAATGGGCTTGCCGCACTTCTTGCAGGGTGAGCATCCGCAGGTCTGACACATGAGGGCACCTCCTTTTAACTTCCGGGAAGAAAGTTTACCTTGAACACGCCAATAAAGACTTTCGACTCTTTATCGCATGGGGGCCCGGGGGGGCACTGGGGATGAATCCTCACAATAGACCCCCCCCCGGCGCAACCCCCCGGCTATTTCAAGTATCGTCCCATTGTCCGGGGTTGTCAAGGCGGGGGTTAGCTGAACTTTTGCCCGGCCAGGAGCTTCGTAATCCTCGCTACATGCATGCCCTGGAAACGAGCCATCTCGAGCTCGTTTTTACTCGGCATGCGGCTCCCGTCGGCGCCGGCTATAGTAGTTGCCCCGTAGGGGGTCCCCCCGGTAATCTCCTCCATGGTCATCTGCCTCTTTTCGGTGTATGGAAGCCCCACGATGACCATTCCCTGGTGGAGAAGGGTTATGTGGAAGCTTAAGATCGTCGATTCCTGTCCCCCGTGCTGGGTGTTAGAGGAGGCGAAGACGCTTCCCACCTTGCCCACGAGGGAACCCTTCATCCAGAGCCCTCCCGTGGCGTCGAGGAAGGCCCTCATCTGGGCGCTCATGTTGCCGAACCGTGTCGGGGTGCCGAATATGACGCCGTCGGAGTCGGCGAGGTCGTCCACAGTAGCCGTGGGTACGTGGGCGAAGGTCTTCTTGGCCTCGATGGCGCCCATCTTTCCGAGTATCACGTCGGAAAGGGTCTCGGGGACCTGCAAGACCCTTACCTTGGCCCCTGATACGCTCTTCGCCCCCTCTGCGACCGCCTCTTCCATCCTGAATATGTGCCCGTAGAGACTGTGGAAGATGACGTTGATATTCATAGACAAGAACCTCCTCTTTTTTATTGAGGGAGACTCTTTGAAAAAAGTCTCCCTCAAACACGCTACAAAAACTTTTGGCTGTTTCCCGCTGCCAGCTGCCTACCGAGAAATAGCTAAAAGTTTTTGAAAGGGGGTCAGGGGGAAAACTTTTTTCAAAAAGTTTTCCCCCTACAATTTATTAAGCCCGTTTAGGGCGGCCGCCTTGTATGCGTCCGACAGGGTCGGGTAGTTGAAGACCACGTCCTTGAAGTAATCCACCGTGCCGCCGTAGTTCATGACCGCCTGGCCCACGTGTATGAGTTCCGAGGCCTTCTCCCCGACTATATGCACGCCGAGGAGCCTTCTTGTCTCCCTGTGGAACAGGAGCTTGACCATGCCGTGCACGTCGCCCGTTATCTGGCCTCTGGCCACCTCCTCGAAGTAGGCTGAGCCCACCTCGTAGGGGACCCCCTTCGAGGTAAGCCCCTCCTCGTTCTCCCCCACCATGGATATCTCCGGTATGGTATAGATGCCGAAGGGGAGGAACCCTGCTATCTCGCAGGTGAGCCCCTCCTTCTCGTAGGCGTTGCACACGGCACGTCTACCCTGCTCCCTCGACGTCGAGGCGAGCGAAGGAAAACCTATTACGTCCCCTATGGCGTAGACGTTCCCCACGGTGGTGCGGAACTCCTCGTTGACCTTCAGAAGCCCCTTTTCGTCGGCGCCGATGCCGAGGGCCCCGAGGTTAAGCCTGTCGGTGTTGCCCACCCTGCCCATGGTGTAGAGCACCTTTTCCGAGACCTCGACCTTCCCGCTCTTAAGACGCGTTAAGACCCTTCCAGGGCCCTCGACGGCTATATTCACGACCTCCTCGTTCAACCTCAGGGTAACCCCCGAGTGCCTCATCCAGTAAGCGAGGCTCGAGACTATCTCCTCGTCGGCGAAGCTGAGGAGGCGGGGTTTTTTCTCCACGAGGTTCACCTTTACCCCGAGGGCCGAGAATATGCAGGCGTACTCGCACCCTATGACCCCTCCCCCTATGACGGTCAGGCTCCTGGGGATCTTGTCGAGCTTGAGGATTGAGTCGCTGTCGTATATGTGCTCCGAGTCGAAGGGGATATCCGTGGGGCGCGACGGGCTGGTGCCGGTGGCGATTATTATTACCTCGCCCTCGAGCTCACCTGCCGTGCCGTCGCCGCGCCTGACCATGAGGATATGTTCGTTCACGAAGGAGGCCTCGCCGTATACGATGTCTATGTTGTTCCTCGAGAACTGGTTTATTATCACCTCCATCTGCCTCCTTATCACCTCGGACTTCTTGTGCATGAGCTCGCTCAGGGTAATGTCGTGTCCGAGGGTGAACTGGAAGCCGAAGACGGCGCGCTGCTTGAAGCCCGAGAGGTAGAGCGCCGTTTCTCTTAGCGCCTTGCTCGGGAGAGTGCCCGTGTGGAGTCCCGCGCCCCCTATGTAGGGCTCGCGCTCTATCACGGCCACGGTCCTGCCGAGCTTGGAGGCCTGTATGGCCGCCTTCTCACCACCCGGGCCCGAGCCTATGACGAGTATGTCGTATTTTTTGCGGCCCATTCAATCCCCTTTTCACCTGAGCTCGAAGAAGCCCTCGGGGAATTCCACGTTGAGCTCGAGGTCGTCCATGACCACCTCCTCGTACACCTCCCCGTCGGCGCCATAGGCCAGGACCTTCAGCGGCATGAGTGTTTTTTTCTCAAGCCAGAGCACGTACCTGCCGACCCCATCAGAAGTAAACCCCTCCACGGCCTCTATTCCCACCTTTAAAGACGGTCTCTGCCCCACGGACTCTTCGGCGATGACCTTCACCGACCCCCTCTGCCTGATCCTCTCTACGTTCTCAAAAAGGGCGCCTATGTCGGATTTGTCCACGGTATGGCCCCTTGAGCTCCGTATGAGCCTGTTGTCCGCCTTAAGCGTCAGCACAAAGGATTTAAGAAAGCCGAGGGGCCTCAATACAACGGTCTCTTTACCGGGGTCGTAGGCGAGGGCCGCACCCTTGTGGGGGCTTATGAAGTCCATCCTCACGAGTCCGGGCCTCCTGTAGGAATACCTGATGACCTCCTCGGAACCCCCGCTCCTCGACACCAGGGTCACGGCGTAGGAGTCCACGGACTTGTAGTTTTCCATCGCCGTTGCGACCGGGTCGGCGGCCACGCCGGCTATCAAGAACAATGTCAGCCCGAAGAACATTTTTTCAGGTCCCTTAGGCAAAAAGAGCGTTTGAGGAAGGGGGCCTTGTCGAACGAGTGCAGCATGCTTAAAAAGATTATAGCTGGAAACGGGTGATTTGCAACCGGGCGGGGACCTGTAAAAGCCGCACTACATATGAGTCTTTATCCTCGACGATTCGACTTGAATATCTTTCATCAAGCCGGCCTTCAGCCTTTCTCCTTCTCGAGTATGGGGTAGGCTATGTTCGTTATATAGGAGTTTATCCTCTTCAGGTTGGTGAGGACGTCGAGGTGGATGGCGCTCGTGTCGATGGTCTCCCTTAAGCCCCTGTGGAGCCTGTCTATATGCGCCTGCCTCAGGTCCCTCTCCATCTCCGAGAGCTTCGCCTTGTTGTTTATGAGTCTTCTGGCGAGCTCCGGGTCGCTCCCGGCGAAGGCCGCCACCCCGAGCTCGAAGTTCTCCATGATTCTCGTGTGGAAGAGCCCTATCTCCTTCATGCCCTCGGCGGAGAAGGAGAGCCCGCCGAGTATCTTCTTCCTGGCGAGCTCCATCAGGTTCTTGTCTATCACGTCCCCTATGTTCTCCATGTTGAGGGAGAAGAGCATTATCTCGAGCTCCCTTTTCGCCTGCCCCACGGTGAGGCTCTCTCCTGATATCCTGGTGAGGTAGAGCTTTATCTCCCTGTCGAGGAGGTCCACCCTGTCGTCCTTCTCCTCTATGCGCTCCACGAGAGAGAGGTCCTTGTCCTCGAAGGGTTCTATGGAGTTTTTGAGCATCTCGCCGACTATGTCGGCGGCCCGGAGGCACTCGCGCGCGCTCTGCGTGAGGGCGAGTCCCGGAGAGGTAAGGACCATGGGGTCGAGGTACCTGGGCCCGAACCTCTCGGGCGCGAACTTCTGTGGCAGGAGCGTTTTGACCAGGCGCGTAAAGGGAGAGGTGAAGGGGAGGAATATGACCGCTATGCCGATATTGAAGAGCGTGTGGGCGTTGGCCACCTGCCTGGGGAGCTCGTCGGCTGATAGGCCCACGAGCCTTGTGAAGACGGCGAGGAAGGGCAGGACTATGAGGACCCCGAGGACCTTGAAGAGGACGTGTGCGAGGGCCACCCTCTTGGCGTCCACCGGGGCGCCTATGCTCGATACGAGGGCGGCGGCGCAGGTCCCTATGTTCGCTCCGAATACTATGGGCATGGCCGCGTCGAGGCTTAAGAGCCCGGAGTGGGCCGCCGTTATGGCGAGCCCCAGGGTGGCAGCGCTGCTCTGGAAAAGGGCCGTCAAGAGGGCAGAGACGATTATCCCGGCGAGCGGGTCGCGGCTTAAGCCGATGAGGAAGTCCCTGAATAGAGGGTTCCTGGCGACGGGCTCGAAGGTCTCTATGAGGATTTTCAGGGAGAAAAAGACGAAGCCGAAGCCGAGTATTGCGAGCCCTATGTCCCTCGACCTGCCGCTCTTCGACAGCAGGGTAAGGAGTATGCCGACGCCTATGAGGGCGATGGCGTAGTCGTAGACCTTGAAGGCTATTATCTGCACGGTGAGCGTGGTGCCGATGTCCGCCCCGAGTATTATGCCCATGGTCTCTGCGAGGGTCAAAACCCCCGCCCCGACGAACCCCACGAGCATTACCGTGGTGGCCGAAGAGCTCTGGAGGAGAGCTGTTGTGGCCGCCCCCACTCCGAGGCCCTTTATCCTGTTGCTCGTGGCCTTGAGGAGAAACGCGCGAAGCCTCCCCCCTGCGGCCTTCTGAAGCCCATCGCCAGCGAGCTTCATGCCGTACAAAAGCAGCATCACGCCGCCGAAAAAGCCTATGATGGTAAGCGTGGTCATCTCTTTTAAAAAAACCCTATCAATATTATATCCTAAATACCTTTTGTGCAAGCACGCTTCAGGGAGTTTAACCTTGCTTTTTTCCGCTCGGAAAGTATAATTGATATGGACTTATTCATAATATCCAGGAGGAGCGATGACGACTATCGTTAACGTGACGGCGCGCGAGATACTCGACTCGAGGGGCAACCCCACGGTGGAGGCCGAGGTCCTGTTGTCGGGAGGATTCAGGGGCCGCTCCTCGGTGCCCTCGGGGGCGTCCACGGGGAAGTTCGAGGCCGTGGAGCTCCGCGACGGCGACAAAAAGCGCTACATGGGCAAGGGGGTCTTGAAGGCGGTCAAGGCCGTAAAGGAGAAGATAGCAAAGGCGCTCCTGGGGCTCGACGCCACAGACCAGGTCCTCGTCGACAGGACCATGATAGAGCTCGACGGGACGGAGAACAAGAAGAGGCTCGGGGCCAACGCCATACTCGCCGTTTCCCTCGCCACGGCGAGGGCCGCCTCCGACGCCACCTTGCAGCCCCTTTACAGGTACATAGGCGGGGCCGGGGCGAGGACACTGCCCGTACCCATGATGAACATAATAAACGGCGGGGCCCATGCCGACAACAACCTCGACATCCAGGAGTTCATGATAGTGCCCGCGGGGCTTCCCACCTTCAGCGACTCCCTTAGGGCCGGCGTTGAGATATTCCACAGCCTGAAGGCCCTGCTCCATAAAAACGGCCTCTCCACCGCCGTGGGAGACGAGGGAGGGTTCGCCCCCTCCCTCGAGTCCAACAGGAGCGCCGTCGAGTTCGTCCTGAAGGCGATAGAGGCGGCGGGCTACAAACCTGGAATGGACGTCTTCCTCGCCCTCGACTGCGCCTCGAGCGGGTTCTACAGGGGCGGGTTCTACGCCGTGGAGGGCAACAAGCTAAAGACAGTAGAGATGATAGACTACCTCGAGTGGCTCGTAAGGGACTACCCCGTAATCTCCATAGAGGACGGCCTCTCAGAAGAGGACTGGAAGGGATGGAAGGCCCTTACCGAGAGGCTCGGGGAGAAGGTCCAGCTCGTGGGAGACGACCTCTTCGTAACGAACCCCGGGAGGATTCGAAAAGGCATAAAAGACGGTATCGCCAACTCCATACTCATAAAGGTAAACCAGATAGGCACGCTTACCGAGACCCTCGAGGCCGTGGAGGTGGCTAAAAATGCCGGCTACACGGCCGTAATCTCCCACAGGAGCGGCGAGACCGAGGACTCGACCATCGCCGACATAGCCGTGGCCACCAACTCCGGGCAGATAAAGACGGGCTCGGCGTCGAGAACGGACAGGACGGCCAAGTACAACCAGCTCCTGAGGATAGAGGAAGAGCTCGGGGCCTCTGCCCTCTTCCCCGGCGCCGGGGCCTTTAAAACACTTTGAGGGGGACTTTTTGGAAAAAGTCCCCCTCAAACTCCCCTCAAAAACTTTCAGCTATTTCTTCGCAGGATGCTCCCTTGAAGGGGAATAGCCAAAAGTCTTTGGAGGGGGTTGGGGGGGATATTTCTTCAGAAAGGTCCCCCCCCCCTGAAAAAAATCCCCTTTTATGCTATAATTTTATACTAACCATAATTCCGGGGGGCCTTTGGCCTCCCTTGTTTTCAGGAGGTCGATTTTTTTGAATAGCCTTTTATTAGAGGCTCTAATAATTTTTGTCTTGATTCTCTTGAACGGCTTCTTCTCGAGCTCCGAGATCGCGATAATCTCGGCGAAGAGGGGCCATATAGACAAACTCGCCAAGGAAGGCAACCGCTCGGCCGCCACGGTGGTAAAGATGAGGGAGGACCCAGACAGGTTCCTCGCCACCGTGCAGATAGGGGTTACGGTCGTAGCCACCCTCGCCTCGGTCATAGGCGGTGTAGCAGCCATCAGGTTCTTCAAGCCCGTATTCGCCTCCGTCCCGGTGCCCTTCGTCCAGCGCTACGACGAATTGCTCGCCGTGGGGCTCGTCGTCGTATTGATATCCTACGCCACCCTCGTCCTCGGGGAGCTCGTGCCCAAGAGCCTCGCCATCAGGTATTCGGAGAGGATAGCCTGCTCGACGGCGAGGCCCCTTGATTTCATCTCAAGGACCACTCATTTACTGGTAATCATCCTCACCGGCTCAACGAGGGCTGTCCTCAAGGTCCTCGGCGTGAAGGCGCTTGAGAGGAGGGCCTTCATTTCAGAGGAGGAGATAAGGTACTTCATACGCGAGGGCCGCGCCAAGGGGGTTTTCGAGGAGACGGAGGCCGCGCTCCTGCACGGGGTCTTCGAGTTCGCCGACACGACGGTGAAGGAGGTCATGGTCCCCAAGCACAGGTTCAGCGCCATCGAGATAGACACCCCCGCGCAGGATGTCATGAGGTTCATCTCGGAGGCTGGTTTCTCGAGGTTCCCCGTCTACAGGGAGAACCTCGACAAGGTGGTGGGCATCCTCTTCAACAAGGACGTATTCATGGCCGTGGAGCAGGGCCGACCCGTAGTAGTGAAGGAGCTCGTGAGGAAGGCCTACTTCGTGCCCAACTCCATACTCATAAGCAAGCTCCTGAGAGAGATGCAGCGCCGCAAGCTGCACATCGCCATGGTCGTGGACGAGCACGGGGACGTGAACGGGCTCGTCACCATAGAGGACATAATCGAGGAGATAGTCGGCGAGATAGAGGACGAGTATGACGTGGGCAAGGGCGGGCTCGTTGAAAAGCTCAGAGACGGCACGCTCATAATCGACGCCTCCATATCCATAGGAGACCTCTGGGACCTGGGGATAAAGATAGAGGAGGAAGAAGAGGAGGAGTACCACACGCTCGCCGGGTTCATGCTCGCCAAGCTCCAGCGCATCCCCCGCGGCGGCGAGTTCGTCACCTACAAGGACTGGAGGTTCACGGTGGTGGACGTGGAGATGAACAGGATAGTAAAGGTAAAGGCCGAACCCCTCGCGGCGGCGAAGGAGGTTTCGGCGTAATATATCGACTTCCAACGGGATTGTCTTTCCTGGAGGGCTTCGGCTGCGGTTGAAGCCCTTTTTTTCCATTTGACAACGGCAAAGACAGCTAATAGACTTAACCGTCAAGCGCAAACTTACGGGAGGCTCATGATGAAAAAGCTTTTCTTGTTTCTTGTCGCTCTCTCGCTCGCGGGGGCCGGGGGGGCCGGGGTGACCGGGTGCGTGAGCAAAAAGACCTACCAGACGGCCATAGACGAGTCCGCGCAGAGGGGGATCCGGATCGAGGAGGTCCTGAAAGACCTCGAAGAGCAGAAGGATATCAACAAGACTATATTCAGGGACTTGAGGGACAGCGAGACGTCGAGGCAGAGGGAGGCCACAGAGCTAAACGAGCGCATAGCCGACCTTAACGGACGGATAGAGGAGCTCCAGGGGGTTAAAAAGGCCCTCGAGGGCTCGGAGAGCGAGAAGGCGAGGAAGATCGGGGACCTCGTCAAAAAGCTCGAGGAGAGCCAGGACGAGGCTACCCGCCTCTCCCGCGAGCTCGAGAGCTTAAGGGCACAGGCCGAGGCGATCAAGGCCGAGAAGGAAGAGGAGCTCTCGCGCGTAAGGGGCACCTACGACAGCCTCGTAAAGGAGCTCGAAAACGAGATAGAGAGGGGCGAGATAAAGATAACCCAGGCCATGGACAGGCTCTCGGTGAACCTCGTGGAGAAGATACTCTTCGACTCGGGAAGAGCGGAGATAAAGCCCGAGGGCAAGGAGGTCCTGGAGCGCGTGGGCAATATATTGAAGGAGATTACCGACAAGCAGATAAGGGTCGAGGGCCACACCGACGACGTGCCAATCGGCCCCCGGATAGCCCACAGGTTCCCCACGAACTGGGAACTATCCACTGCCAGGGCCACTACGGTCGTAAGGTACCTTCAGGACACCGTGGGCCTGGACCCCGTGGCGTTAACGGCCGCCGGCTATTCCCTCTACAGGCCCGTAGCGACGAACGAGGACGAGGAGGGCCGGGCCCAGAACAGGAGGATAGAGATAGTGCTCCTGCCGCTGGACGTGGACACGGTCTTAGAGGAGCTTAAAAAGTAGATTTCCCTGCATAGAACGTGTCTTTGAAAAAGGGGACGGATTAAAATATCCGCCCCACCATTCATCCGGGAAGTGTCGGCCGGAATGGAATAAAGAGGCGGCCAGATAATCAACCGGGGGAAGCTACATCATGAAACGAACATCGAGGCTACCGGGTCTTGCGTCTCTTCTGTTTCTCCTCGTCCTGCTATTCCTTCCCCTTTCGGCTTCCGGGCAGGACAAGTCGAGCTATATCAGTCTCAGGCCAGGGGCGTACTTCTTCACGGGCGACCTCGACGATCTGCACCCCCATGGGTTCTACAGCGAGTTTGCCTATGGCTACTACGTCTTACCGGTCCTCGTCATTGAGGGAGCGGCGGGCTATTTCCACGACGGCGTAAACTACATGGATAACGGCGTGAGCCAGGGCAACGACATAGCCGGGGCGCCCGTTCTTATCTCTCTTAAGGGCGTATATCAGGCGGGCGGCTTCGAGGCCTACGCCGGAGGGGGCGCCGGGGTATACTTCACCTGGTACCAGGGTTGGCGCCTTAAGGGTGTGCGGGTCTTCGACGCCAGGGACACGGTCTACGGCGGGCACATCATGGCGGGCGCGAACTTCGACTTCTCACCCAACCTCTTTACAGGATTCGAGGCGAGGTATGTCTTTACGGAAAAGGCCGATTACAGCGGAGCGAGGGTGAACCTCGACGGGGTCGTCGCCCTCGTGGGTATCGGCATGAGGTTCTGACGGCGGACGCGCGGGTTTTCCCCTTACAGGCCCGTGCCTCCAACGGGATATATGAAGGCAGGGCCCTGAACGGGAGGATGGAGATGGTGCTCCCTCCGCTCGACGTGGACAGGTGCTTAGAGGAGCTAAAGAAGTAGGTTTCCTTCGGCCCGGACAATCCAACGTATCAATAAAGAGGGATGGATAAAAATAAATCCGTCCCTCTTTTCGTTTCTTTTTTCGTTTTTCAAGTCGTGCTATCTTATGGATATGAGAGGCAAAGGGGTCTTTTATATTGTTATTCTGGTCCTTATCGCGTCGTTTCTTGCCTGGCGCTTCATGCGACCGGTGCATATATTCGTCGTTGACGAGAAGTTCGAGAGGCCGATGGGGGTGGATATCCCAACCGGTCTTGTTTCCGCAAGCGCCGGGGAATGCGGGGAATGCCACCGTGAGATTTACAGGGAATGGTCGGGGAGCATGCATTCGAATTCATGGAGCGACCCTTATTTCCAGGTGGACTTCGCCTATGACGGCTCACGGCAGATATGCCTTAACTGCCACACTCCCCTTGAGGACCAGCAGGAAAACCTCGTCCTCGGTTTTGGGGACAGGGACAAGTTCAAGCCCCTCCTCAAGCCCAACCCTGGTTATGACCCGGCGCTAAGGGACGAGGGGGTGACCTGCGCCGTATGCCATGTGCGCGAGGGAAAGATAGTGGGACCTTTTGAGACGGACAGCGCGCCCCACCCCGTAATCGTTGACCCCGAGATGTCTTCGGGGTTGAAACCCTGCAAAAGGTGTCATGTGGTCTTCGGCAGGAGGTGGGATACGTTCTACAGGATTCCGCCGTGCGGGACCGTGGCGGAGATAGAAGAGGGGGGAGAGGAGCCGGACTGCGTTGGGTGCCACATGCCCGAGGTTATGCGTCCCGTAGCGGAAGGGGGGAAGGAACGCAGGGGCAGACGCCACCTTTTCCGGGGCGGCCATTACCCGGGGATGGTCGAAAAAGCCCTCAAGGTGGAATACCGGAAAGAGGAGGACGAGAATCTCGTCAGATACGAGTTTACCCTTACGAATATCGGGACCGGGCATTACCTTCCCACCGGAGTGCCGGACAGGCATCTTACGCTCGAGTTGAGACTCCTTGACGGCAAGGGCGCTTTGATCAAAGAGAAGACATACACGATGAAGAGATACATCCTCTGGAGGCCGTTCATCATCGAGCTCCGGGACACACGCCTTCCGTACGGGGAACCGAGAGCCTATCTCTTCGAGTTCAGGAGGGAGGTTGCCGCCTCGATGCTCGACGTTACAGTGCGATACCATCTGCTCGATGAAAAGCGGAGGGAGAAGATAGGGTATGAAAATAAAGAGCCCATATCCTATCCGATATACAGGGAGAGGATACCTCTTTAAGTCAACCGGGGCGGGCAGTGCCCGCCAAAAATAATGGTAAAAGTGATGTAATGGTGGGCAAAGCCCGTCCTACGAAACTGGAACATGATTTAATATTTCGGCCAAGGGGCAGACCCGCAAGAAGAAAGAATGCATTTAATGGGATGCGTCTCTAATTAATTATAACCCGATATTCGCATACCGTACAGGGGGTGACAAGGGTTTCATGGGGTTTTAAAGAAATGATCTTAAGTTTTCAAGGGCTATCGAACTGGAAAATCAAAAACTTACGGGATGAGAAGTGAGGTTTTTGATTTTTAAATCTATCCGGCGGGGTTAAACCCCGCCGGATAGATGGTATGACCTTTTAACGCCTTTTCGCCGTCATTATTCCTCGGAGGCCTTTTCAGCATGAACAATGGATTCCTCCGCATGCTTTACAGCCTCTTTTGCATGGTCAATGGCCTCTTTGGCATGGGGGTTTTGGGTTGCCTTTAAAGACTCCTCAAAGTGCATTATGGCCTCCTTTATATGCTCTATCCCTTCCTTTGCGTGTTTTACCCCTTCTTTAGCATGTTCCTCTCCGCCAGCCCATACAAGATCCGAATCTACCAGATTAAATGTCACCCCGATAAAGAACAGTGCCGGAACCGCCGCTAAAAACAGTCTCCTTTTCATCCTCTTTACCTCCTTTTTTATTAAATTACTTTACGCCTTCAACACACGGGTTTATCTGTGGAATCCCGGGACCTCTTAATCTTATCCAATTATAATGGCAGCTTAACGGATGTCAACCGACGGGGGACATAAAATACATAAAATAGGGGTCATATTTGGGGTCGGGTCTTGAAAAATCATTTTATCTGTAAAAGTCAAGCTCTCGCCGGACAGTCTCGTAGGTTGGGTTGCGCTTTCCAACCCAACGAAATAGAGGCATTGAATTGTTGGGTTTCGTTTCACTTCAACCCAACCTACAAAACTAAAAAACCTCAATGTGGCGTTAATTAAGGATAGCATATCTTGTTCCCAATTAGCCCGGTTCATAATGCGAAAAAACAATAAGTCAGAATCATCTCTCCGCGGTGCCGATGTAATTTTGACGGTCGTTCGTTCTTCTTTGAGTTGGCCGCTAAACAGCAGTTATGACAGTATCGGCGAATTAAAGGATGACATCGAGAGTCAATTGAATATCTCTGGATCGAATGGACATATCCATGTTTATGGGATCAATGACGATCTCAGTGTAAATGAAATTTTTCACTCTGGTTTTGAGTGGACAGACGATATGGATTAAATTAGGGACACATGTACATGTGTCCCTAATTAATTCCATTTTTACCCTACTTACTTGGCGGGCTCTGGGGCCGGGGCCGGGGCCTCAGGGGCCGGGGCCTCGGGGGCGGCGGCCTCAGGGGCGGCAACCGGGGCCTCTTGCTTGGGGGGCATTTCCTCTTTCTTCTTGCACCCGCTGAAAATGGCGACGGAAGAAATCATGAGGGCCACTAAAAAGAAAGCCCCGAATGAAAAACCGCCCGTCCTGAAAAACCTTGATGCACTCATCTTTCTCCTCCTTTTTCATGGAACAGATTTTTTAATCAGAAGTAAGGTAGCAGAAAAATCCGTAAAAAGCAAGGCCCATGAAAAAGAGAAAAAAGCCAGGTAGGGTGGGCTCAGCCCACCATTACTTTCAAAAAAAGAAAAAGAAAAAAGGCGAAAAAAGGGGACGGATTTATTTTTTTCTCTTTCCCGCCTCCTTCCCCATAAACCCCATAAAAGACTCCCCCTCGAAATCCACGTAATCCTCTATCGCCTCGATCTCCATATCGGTAAGATACCGGTCGTAGACAGTCTCTCGCTCGTGCTTCAAGGGCGGGTCGCAGAAACACTTCTCGCTCCACTCTATCACCCCCGGGGAGGTTATCTTCGCCCGGCGCATGGAGGCCACTATCTCCCTTCCGTCGGGCTCCTGGCTGAGGATCGTCCCGTCGGTTAGTCTCCCGTAAAACTCCGATAAAAGCCCCTCCCTGTACTTAGCCCTTACCGAATATATCACCACTGCCTCCTTATTTCGCCTTGGCCTTCTTGAGGAACTTCATGAGCTCCTTCAAGGGCCTCGTGTTAATGACGTCCTTCTTCTCTATCCATCCCCTCCGGGCCGTGTGTATGCCGAAGACGAGGTTGTCGAGGTGGAGGGTGGAGTGTGAGTCCGTTGAGATTACGATAGGCACCCCCCTCTCCTTTGCGAGCTTTAAATGCACGTCGTTTAGATCGAGCCGGTCTGGATAGGAGTTAAGCTCGAGGGCCACCCCGAACTTCTTCGCCTCGTCCATCACCTTTTCCATGTCCACGGCGTAGGGCTCGCGAGAGCCTATGAGGCGGCCCGTGGGGTGGGCGAGGACGTTTATACGGCCAGTCCGTATGGCCTTTATCAGTCGCTCCGTCATCTTCTCAGAGGTCATGGTAAAGCCCGAGTGCACTGCCCCAACAACGCAGTCGAGCTCTTCGAGAATATCGTCGGGGTAGTCGAGGGTTCCGTCGGCCCTGATGTCCACCTCGCCGCCCTTTATGAGGCGGAATTTTTTTCTCTTCTTCTTCAACTTATCGTTATAGGCGTCTATGGCCTTGAGCTGAGCGCTAATCCTCTTCTCGTCGAGGCCGTGGGCCACCGCAACGGCCTTTGAGTGGTCCGTTATGGCGAGGTAGTCGTAGCCCCGCTTAATAGCCGCCTCTGCCATCTCCTCCATTGTGTTCGCCCCGTCGCTCTCCTTTGTGTGCGCGTGGAGGTCGCCCTTTATGTCCTTTATGTCGAGCTCATCGGGGAGTTTTCCCCTGAGGGCGGCCTCTATCTCACCCCTGTTCTCTCTAAGCTCCGGGGGTATCCATGGAAGCCCCACTGTCTCGTAGACCTCCTCCTCGGTCCTTCCGGCCACCCATTTCTCCTTGTCCCCCTTCTCCTCGAAGACCCCGTATTCGCTAATCTTCAAGCCCTTCTTTTTGGCCATGTCGCGGACGGCGATGTTGTGGGCCTTGGAGCCCGTAAAGTACTGGAGGGCCGCGCCGAAGGATTTTTCTTCGAGGACCCGGAGGTCCACCTGGAGGCCCGCCTTTAATACCACGGTGCTCTTCGTCTCTCCCCTCGCCACGACGTCCTTTACGTCCGGGTGCCTTACAAAGGCGTCCATGACCTTTTTGGGGTCCTTGCAGGTTGTGAGGATGTCGAGGTCCCCCACGGACTCCCTCCAGCGCCTCAAGCTCCCCGCAGGGACGACCTCCACCACACCTGGAACCTTCTTAATGTAATCTATAAGCTTTTCAGCATAAGGCACTGCCATCGATAGATTAAACCTGCCTGATACTGCCCTTAACCCCTCTATGGCCTTTAGGATCTTCTCCTCGGACTTCTCCCCCATGCCGGGTAGTTTACTTAGCTTTCCGGCGTGTGCCGCCTCTTCGAGCCCTTCCACGCTTTTTATCCCGAGTTTCTTGTAAAAGAGCCCCGCCTTCTTCGGCCCCACCCCCCCTACCCTCAGTATGTCGAGTATCCCCCCTGGCAGTTCCTTTAATAGTTCGTCGTGGAACTTGCACCTGCCCGTGGTGACCATCTCCTCTATCTTCTCTCCTATGCTCTCGCCTATGCCGGGGATCTCTTCGAGGCCCTTCTCCCCCTCCTTCTCGTAGAGCCTGTTGAAGCTCTCTGGATAGCCCTCCACCACGAGGGCGGCGTTCCTGTAGGAGCGGATGCGGAAGGGGTTCTCTCCCTTCACCTCCAGAAGGTCGGCTATCTCGTAGAATACCTGCGCTATTTCGGCGTTTTCCATAATTTACTCCCTCTCAGGACCAATTCTATTCACAAAGCCTTAATCGGTCAATACCGAAAAATTGCGGATTTTATTTTTTATGTTTATATTATATAATACATCGGCCTTTTGTGCTTGAGGGGAACCTTTTTTGAAAAACGGGTTCCTCAGACTCCTCCCAAAAACTTTTAGCTATTTCTTGATAGGCAGCCACTTACGGGGAAATAGCCAAAAGTTTTTGAAAGGGGGCTCGGGGGAAAACTTTTTGAAAAAAGTTTTC
>DATEAM010000065.1:0-9284 GCA_035288385.1 Thermodesulfobacteriota bacterium | reverse complement strand
TTTCTCCAAACCTCTTCCAAAAACTTTTAGCCATACCCGTTAAGCGGCTCATCAGCCGAAGAAAGCCCCCCCTTATTTTTTCCTCAAGACCCTCGTAGTGACGATTCCGGCTATAAGGAAGCTTAGGGGGAGGAAGGTAAGGGCGTTCCTGTTTACGGCCGCGCGGCTGAGGACGTATGTGTAGTCGTTGGTGGCGATGTAGAAGAATAGGAGGACCGCCGCGATGACGAGCACTATGAGGTAGAGGTACTTTACGTTCGTGCCTAATACGATCCTGTAGCCGAGGACCGTTACGACGGCGAGGAAGGGGAAGACGAGGCCGTGGTTTACCGTAAGGAATATCTCCTTCAAGAATATCCCTATGACCTCTGGGTGAAGCTCAGGGGCCCAGGTAATCCCCCCTGCCACGTCCCCGAAGCCCACGCCCGTGCCCGTGCCGTGTCCGTAGCCGATCCCGTAGTAGGCCTTGAACAGGAGCCAGGGGGCGATGTAAAGGGCCGCCGGGGCCGCGTAATAGAAAAGGCCCGCCCACCTCTTTTTCCCCTCTATCACGTTGAAGGCGAGGAGGGCGACAAGGCCCGCGCTGATGTAGACGAGCCCCTCGTTTTTGGTAAAGGCCCCCATGGAGAAGAAAAGCCCCGAGAGGACGAGTCTCCCGTACCCATCTTCTTCCATGTATTGCCAGAGCATGACCGAGCCTGAGAGCACGTAAAAGGCGAGGGGAAGGTCGGAGTAGGCGTCGAGGGTGTGGAAGGTCAGAAGTGGGGCGGCTGAGAGGAAGAAGGTCGTAAGGAGTGCCGGGAATCTCCCGCCCCCCCCGCCTTCTTTTCTAACGGCGAAGTAGACGATGGAGAGCATGCCGAGGTAATAGACGGGGGCCCACGCCTTGGATAGGGCCTCGTGGAAGTCCCCGAGGACGAGGGAAATCCAAACCTGGGCGAGGGGGTTAAGGAGCGGGTAGCTCAAAAAGGGCCTGTAGCCGAGGCCGAAGAAGTGCTCGCTCCCTGGTTCGAGGAGGAGCCCCCTCGCATAGAAGAAGACCTTTGCCCCCGAGCTCCAGTTCCACCACGCGTCGTTCGAGATTATCGGCCTGTAAAGACCCTCGAAGAGCACGAAGCCGGCCTTGAATGCGAGCCACAGGAGTATGATGACGATTATTGCGCTTTTAAGCCCCCCTTTTTCCACCCCGGCAGGCGTCGGTTGTTCGGGCGCCGGTCTTACGGGATTCATGTAACGAAGGACGACAAAGGGGGAAGTAAGGAGCGCGAGAATTACGGCAATAAGGGGCGCGGAAAAGGACAAGCCGAAAACCCCGAGGACGAAGGTCTCGAGGGCGATGAGCCCCACTCCTGCCCCGAAGCCCAAAGAGAGTTTTTCGAAAAAGCCCATCCGCTCTTGCGCCTGCATGGAAGAGACGATGAGATAACCGCAGAGGGCGGGTACCAAGAGCGCTATTAATAACCTTGCCCATGTCATGGCCGACCCTCCAGAACCTCGAAGAGCATTCCCCCTCCGTCGAAGAACCTGTAGAGCCGCGCCCTGAACCTTAAGCCGTGTATTTCGAGGACCTCGTGGTCCGGGTCATATGAGAACTCGTGGAAGGCGTAGACCCATATGAACCGTCCCTCCCTGGAGGTCATGACGGGCAGGAGGTAGTAATTCCCCCGGAGCGTAAGGTAATGGGCCGTCATCTCCTTTTCCCTGTCTATGGGAATAGTCCTCAGGGTCTGCCCCTCGGGCACGGCCTTTTTTACTTCCTCGGTGAAGCGGTGAAAGTCGTAGACGTTCATCGTTTTGAACCGCTCGCCGACGTCTGCATTGTAGAGATAAGGGGCGTCCCTTTTGAGCATGGAGGCCCAGTTGTAGTCCATCCTGAAGGCGTGCAGGAAGGCGACCGTCGTAAGGGAGGCGACGGCGGAGACGAAAATGATTCTACCGGATAGAGACCTCTTGAGGGCCAAAAGGGCGAGGAAGATTACGAGGGCGAGGAGGAGGAGCAAGACCGGGAAGGCGAGAAACCCCGTCTCGGGCTCTGGTATGAAGTTAATAGTCCAGCCGCTTATGATGTCGGTACGCCAGAACTCCTTCCAACTGAAGGCCGCCGGGGATAAATGGGTAAACATGCTTGCCTTTCCATGACTATGCCCTGGAAGAGGGGGGCATAAGAGCTTACCATATCCGTGGGCCCGGAGAAAAGTCTACTTCTCATGGGCCCCAGGGCCCTTGAGGGCCCTCGACGAGAGAAGCCCTGCGATGAAGAAGGCCAGAGGAAGGAACGTCAGCGCGTTCCTGTTTACGGCGCTCCTGTCGAGAACGTACCTGTAGTCCTCGGTGAGGGTGTAGTTGAGAAGGAAGACTACGACCATGAAGATGACGATGAAATAGAGATATTTTATCTTCGACCTGACTATACTCCCGAAGGCGAGCACCGTGGAGAGGGCGAGGAAGTGGAAGACAAAGGAGTGGTTCGCCGTAAGGAAAAGTTCCTTGAAGAAGACCCCTATGACCTCGAGGTGGGCGCTGCTGACCCATTTGACCCCTCCGGCTATGTCGGCCTGAGTGCCCAGGCCGTAACCGTGCCCGTACCCGAGGCCGTAGGAGGCCTTGAAGAGGAGCCAGGGACTGAGGTAGAGGAGGGCGGAGGCGGTAAAGTACGCCACGGGCCGCAGGCTTCTGCCCTCGAAGACGCTATGCCCGAGTAACGCGAGCCATGCGGCGGCGAGATAGACAAGCCCCTCGTTCTTCGTGAAGGCCCCTACGGAAAAGAAGAGCCCCGAGATGGCGGCCTCCCTTGCGCCGCCTCCCTCCATGTGGCGCCACAGGAATATGGAGCCCGCCAGCACGTAGAAGGAGAGCGGGAGGTCCGAGTAGGCGTCAACGGCGTGATAGGTAAGGAGCGGGGCGGTGGAGAGGAAGAAGGCGGTCAGGAGCGCGGGCAGGAAGCCCGCCTCCCTCCTGATGGCGAAGAAGACGAGCCAGACCACGCCTATGAAGTATATGGGTGCCCATGCCTTTGCCATGGCCTCGTGGAAGGTGCCGAGCGCGAGCGAGACCCATACCTGAAGGAGAGAGTTCAGGATGGGATAGCCGAGGAAGGGCCTGTAAGTGCTGCCGAAGAAATGCTCGTTCGACGGGTCGAGCACAAGGCCCCTGCTGTAATAAAAGAACTTCGCGCCCGAGCTCCAGTTCCACCACGCGTCTAATGAAACTATGGGGCGGTTAAACCCCTCGTAGAGGACGAAGCCCGTCTTGAGGCCTATCCACAGAAAAAGCGCCGCGGCCAGGGCCACCATGAAGGCGCCCTGCCTATTATTTGCTCCTGCGGTATGGCCTGGATTCTGTCCGGCGCCCGGATGCATGCGGCGCAGAAAGAGGAAGGGGAGGGCCAGAAGAATAAAGACCGCGGCTGCGAGGGAAAAGGAGAAGGGCAGACCTATAAGGCCGATAATGAAGATCTCGAGGGCAAGGAGCCCCGCACCTGCGCCGAAGCCCAGTATCACCCTTTCGACAGGGCCCGGCCTGTCCTTGCCGTCGAGGGCCCATGAGATAAAGAGGTAGCCGCCAGCGGACGGAAGTGCGAGCGATATGAAGAGCCTTAACCAGATCATCGGTGGCCTTCCCTTATCTCGTAGAGCGCTGCGCCGTCGCCGAAGCTTCTGTAGAGGCGCGCCTTGAACCTGGAGCCCTGTATGGTGAGCACCCCGGTCCCGGGGTCGTATGAAGCCCTGTGGAACTTGCTTATCCATACGTAGCGCCCCTCTTCAGAGACTTTTACGGGAAGGAAAAAGTAGTTGGCCAGTTTGTCGGCGAAGAAGACCATTTTATCCTCTGGCTCTATCGCCACGGCCCTTATGCCCTCCCCTTCCGGCACGGAGGTCTTCATCAGGGATACGAGGCGGTAGAAGTAATAGACCTGAACTGTGGAGGGCCGCTCGGAAATGTCCGTGCCGTGGAAGCGGTTAAAATCCCTTTCGAACATCTTGAGCCAGTTGTACTCCATCCTCACGGCGAGGAGGGAACCTGCGAGCATGAAGGAATAGAGGGCGGAGGAAAAGAGGGCGCGGCATGAAAAACGCCTTTTGATAAGGAGTATGACGACAAAGGAGATGAGGGCGACGATAAGGAGGAAGACCGGCAGAGGCAGGAGGCCCACTTGAGGGGTCTCCACGTAGTTTATGGTCTTGCCGGACCCGACGTCGGGCCTCCAGAACTCGTTCCAGTCAAACCCCAATTTCAGGAGAAAATCCATCACTCATCTTTCCTGGGATCCATCAATCCTTTTTGGCGTCATAGGCCCCCTTGAGGTCGAGGAGCCTTATCCTTATGAGGTCAAGGAGCATCCTCATGGAGTCCGTCACGGGGTTCACCTTAGAGGCTGTCCTGTTGGACCACTCCACGGGGAATTCTTTTATCCTGTACCCGAGTTTCTTCGCTATGTAGAGGAGCTCCACGTCGAAGGCGAAGCGCTGTATCCGCTGTCTTGAAAAGACCTCGAGCGCGGCAGCCCTTTTAAATGCCTTGAAACCGCACTGGGTGTCCTTGAATTCTTTTATGGCCAGCAGCCTTACGAAAGAGTTGAATGTCTTGCCCATAAGCTCCCTGTACCTGCGCTGGTGGACCCGGATACGGGAGTCCGCCTGGGCCCTCGAGCCTATGGCGATATCGTATCCCCCCTTCAACGATTCGATGGCCCTGTCGATTTCCTTTACGGGTGTGGAGAGGTCCGCGTCGGTAAAGACCATGTATTCGCCCGTTGCCCCGAGAGAGCCCTCTCTGACGGAAAACCCCTTTCCCATGTTGACGGTCCGGTCTATGACCTTTATCCCGCCCTTTGCCCCCTTTGCCCCCTTTTCCCCGGCGAGTCCCTTTGCGATACGGGCCGTAGAGTCCGTGCAGCCGTCGCAAACGACTATGACCTCGTAGGAGTAACCTTTTTTGTCGAGATAACCGGTAATCTCGACGAGGGTATCTCCTATGACGTCTTCCTCGTTATAGGCCGGGACGATTACGGAAAGGTACGTTTCCAAGGGTTCACTCCTTGTCATCGCGGGGCTTCATGCGGGAGCGGACCTTTTCGAGCTCGGTCCGGGACTTTTCGTAGCCGGGGTTTATCCTGAGAGCTGCCTCGAACTCGGCGATCGCCTCGTCGAACATGAGTTTGCCGGCGTAGATGACGCCGAGGTTGTGGTGGGCGTCTTCGCTCCTGCTGTTAAGCCTTATCACCTCGTTGTAGTGGCCTACGGCCTTCTGGTCGTCCCCGAGGGCCTGATAGGCCATCGCGAGGTTGAAGTGGGCGTCTTCGAGTCGTGGGTTAATCCCGAGGGCCTTTGTGTAAAGGTCCACTGCCTGCTCGTTTTTCCCCTGGGTCTGGTAGAGGAGGGCGAGGTTAAGGTAGGAGTCGACCTTCCGGGGATTTAGCCTTATGACTTCCATGTAATGCCTCTCGGCGTTGACGGCGTCGCCTTTTTTCTGGTAGAGGAGGGCTACGTTGAAGTGGGCCATCTCATGGTCGGGCTTTATCCTTATCGCCTCGTTGTAATGAAAGATGGCCTCGTCCACGTCTCCCCTCTTCTGGAGTATCCAGGCGAAATTGAAATGGGCCTTCTTGAACTCGGGCGCCTTTTCGACCATGTCAGTCCACAAGGTGTAGTCGTCCTTCCACACGAGGCTCCTCTTTACGGCCCCGGCCGCGTAAAGGCCCGGGATAAGTATTACGAGCGAGACGGCGGCGAGCCTCAGATAACCCCTCCTCGATGACGCCTCAAGAAGCCTCTTGAAAAGAAAGGCCGCGACTACGGCAAATCCTACGGTCGAGAGGTAGAGGTAGCGGTTGGCAAAGCCGCCGACGGAAACGGCCGGCGCGTACAATACGGGCATGAGGGGGATAAAGACCCATGCGAGAGAAAAAAAGACGGTCTTTGCCTTTCTCGAGGTAACCATGGCAGCCGCGAAGAGCGACAACGCCGCCATGCCCGTGATAACCATGGGCTCGGCAAGGGAGCGGGCCGGGTAGAAGGGGTAGACCACGTTCAGGTTTACGGGAAGGAGGAGCTTGCCCATGTACCTTGCGAAGAGCGGGAATACGTTGATTACGGCCTCGTAGCCGGAGAGGTCCACCTCCTTGTGGTGCATCACGCCTCCCATGACCTTTATCCTCAGGGCCATGTAGAGGAAGGTTACGAGCACGTAAGGCAGGTAGGCCTTAGAGCCCCTGAGCATGGAAAGACCCCTTTTGGAGTAGTCGTATGCGATGATTATTACGGGCAGCACGAGGGCCGTCTCCTTGGTGAGGAGGGAGAGGAAGTAGAGGAGGAGTGAGAAGAGGTAACGGGGGGCGGCGAGTTTTCCCTCACCCCCGCGCCACCTCGCGTACTGATAAAAGGCGAGGAGCAAAAACCCCGTAAAGGTTATCTCGGGTACGGCCGCCACCCATGAGACCACGTCGGCGTTTATGGGGTGGAGGGCGAAGAGAAGGGAGGCGAGAAAGGGGATTGCGAGGCCGCGCGATCCCCCGCCGACGCCTTCAACCTCCTGTGCGTTGAATTCCCTCAGGAGGAAAGAGAAGAGGAGAAAAACGAGGAGGACGTTTACGGAATGCAGGAGAGTGTTTACAAGATGGAAATACCCGGCTTCGAGGCCGAAGGCATGGTACTCGGCCATGTATATGAGGTGCATGACGGGCCTGTAGAAGTTGGATTCCTCCTGGCCCTCCACGTGAGCCCATGCGGACGAGAAGAGTATGTCGGGCAGGTGCCTGATGTCCTTTATCCATTTATTGGAGATGACCTGGAGGTTGTCGTCGAGGACGAAATCGAAGGTAAATGTATATGAGTAGACGAGAAGGGGGGTAATGAAGAGTATTACAGCCGGGAGACACCACGAGTAAAAATTTTTTTTTCTGTCCTGCCTTTTATCCTGTCTCATTTAGATCAGATAAAAAAAGGAATTTTTTCGCCTTGCCGCAGGGTTTTTTCAATCCGCCTTCGTTTTGAAAAAAATAATATTAACAACAGCTTATCACAATCATGCGTCAATCGAAAATGTTTTTAAGGACAAAGAAGAGGTTCTCTTTCCTCTCGGATAAGCGCCTGAGCGTGTAGGGGAGCCAGTTCTCGCCGTAGGGTACGTATACCCGGACGTTAAAACCCTCCGAGGCGAGCCTCTTCTGCAGGGTCCTCTTTATGCCGAGGAGCATCTCGAAGTCGAAGCCCTCGCTGGGTATGTTCTTTTCCCGCGCGAACCCGATAGCCTCGTTTATGAGCCTCTCGTCGTGGGTGGCGATAGCCGGGTGAGCGCCCTTGAGCATGAGCTCCTTCATGAGCCTGGAAAAGTTCTCGTCCACCTCGGACTTCTTCTGGAAGGCCACCCTCGGGGGCTCCTTGTAGGCGCCCTTTACCAGGCGCACGCTCGCGCCCATCTCTATAAGGAGCCTTACGTCCTTTTCGCTCCTTATTAGATAGCTCTGTACGGCTATGCCCGCGTTCGGGTGGTTTGCGTGGACGGCGAGGAAGATGTCGATGGTATCCTCTGTGTAGGCCGAGCCCTCCATGTCTATGCGCACGGAGTTGCCGAGTTCGGCCGCCCTCTCCACCACCCTCTCGGTATTCACCCTCGCGAGGTCCTCGGAGATGTCGAGGCCCAGGTGGGTGAGCTTCAGGGATACGGTGGAGTCGACCCCCTCGGAGGCGATAAGGTCGAGGAGGGCGAGGTACTCTGCTACGGAGCCCTCGGCCTCTCTTTCGTCCGTAACGTTCTCGCCGAGTATGTCTATGGTCGCCGAGATATCGAGGGCGTTCAGTTCCTTCGCCACGGCTACGGCGTCGGCCCTTTCGGTCCCCGCGATGTAGCGCTTCGCGAAATGGAGCAGAAAATCCTTCAAAACGACCTCTCGATGAATTCCTTTATGACGCCTGAAAGGCCCGGCTCCTCCATGTCCTCTACCTCGTAGCTAACCCTTATCGCCGGTTTTTTTATCTCCATAACCTCCTTGAGGTTTACGGGGGTGGCCACGAGGACGAGGTCGCAGGGCGTGGAGTTGACGGTCTCCTCGAGCTCTTTGATCTGCTCCTTCGAATACCCCACGGCGGGCAGGAGGTTTTTTAACTCCGGGAACCTGTCGAGGGTCTCCCTTACGCTCCCCACGGCGTAGGGCCTTGGGTCCACTGCCTCGGCCCCGTGAGAAGCGGCGGCCATTGAGCCAGCTCCATAGGTCATGCCTCCGTGGGTGAGGGTGGGTCCGTCCTCGATAACGAGGACCCTTTTCCCGGCGATATCACCCTCGACCTTTATTACCGAGGCGGTCCTTACCACCAAGCAGTCGGGGTTAACCCTCCTCGCGTTTTCTATTACTGTGCTTATGTCCTTTTCCTCTGCGGAATTCGCCTTGTTTACCACCAGGCAGTCGGCCCTGCGGAGGTTCGCCTCCCCGGGGTAGTAGGCGAGCTCGTGACCGGGTCTCAAAGGGTCTGCGACGACGAGCTCGAGGTCAGGTTTTATGAAAGGCAGGTCGTTATTGCCACCGTCCCAGACGATTACGTCCGCCTCTTTTTCCGCCTCTTCGAGTATGGCCCTGTAATCCACCCCCGCGTAGACGACGACCCCGGCAGATACGAGAGGCTCGAACTCCTCCATCTCCTCCATGGTGCATCCGGCGTCCTTTATCTCTTTTAGCGAGGCGAACCTCTGGAGCCTCTTTTTGGAGAGCTCCCCGTAGGGCATGGGGTGGCGTAGCGCCACGGGTGTCCTGCCCGCCTCTTTTATCTTCTTAGCCACGAACCTCGTCACGGCGCTCTTTCCGCAGCCCGTCCTCACGGCGCAGACCGTGACTACGGGCCTTTTCGCCTCAAGCATGGTACGCTCGGCTCCGAGGAGGGTAAAGTCGGCACCAAGGGCCGTGCACATGGAGGCCCTGTGCATCACGTACTCGTGGGATACGTCGCTGTAGGAGAAGACGACCTCGTCCACGCCGAGGGCCTTTATGAGACCCGGGAGCTCTTCCTCGGGGTGAATCTCTATCCCCGCTGGGTAGAGGGGCCCTGAGAGCTCGGGAGGGAAGGTCCTTCTCTCTATGAAGGGTATCTGCGCGGCGGTAAAGGCCACGACCTCGACGGAGGGGTCGTCTCTGAAGCAGACGTTGAAGTTATGAAAGTCCCTTCCCGCGGCGCCCATTATGACTATCCTCTTTCTCTTCATACCCGAAAGGATAATTGGGGGGAGGTAAAAAATCAAGTTTTTGTTTGAGGTATAAGGGCTTAAGGGCTGGAGGGGGGGTGGGGGGGGGTGGG
>DATEAM010000064.1:0-9098 GCA_035288385.1 Thermodesulfobacteriota bacterium | reverse complement strand
CCATTGACTCTCGAAAGGGTTGTACCGAAGAGTCTCTGGTTCCTGATAGTCGGTATTGTAATCGGTACCATAGTCATTCCAGTTGTCATCAGCGAAACCTGTCACGGGCAGTATAAGCAGAAAAAGCACCAGAAAAAATAAGTTTCTCATGGCAACCTCCTTTATAGTATTTTTTAATAGTCCGCTATATATCTGGGTGTAAAATTGGGACAGATTTATTCTCACCTTATTTTAAACGACTCGATTTTTTCCAAAAATAAATCTGTCCCCATTTTTTCATTCAATCTTAATCTCCTCAGGGGTAAGGTCATAAGACAAAAAGGGGACAGATTTATTTTTTGCCTTACTTTAGAAAACTAAATTTTTCCCAAAAATAAATCTGTCCCCTTTTTGTCCCTTTTTGTCCTTTTTGTCTAATGTCTAATGTCTTAATAGTCCTCAATTTAAAGTCACCTTACTCGTTCATGTTTTCTTCTTTTCCACCAAACTTCAGTTCTTACTTTCAATCCCTGAAGAAATAAAAAAATTTTGTGTCCTA
Source organism: Thermodesulfobacteriota bacterium (assembly GCA_035288385.1). Taxonomy (GTDB): domain Bacteria; phylum Desulfobacterota; class GWC2-55-46; order GWC2-55-46; family JADFVP01; genus DATEAM01. Next base: position 8,560 of record DATEAM010000064.1, on the reverse strand, counting down.
AGAGTCGGAGTAAATTGTCTTTACCGAATTTTTTAATTCTATATTCCCCTTCTTCTAAGTATGTTTTGTAATAATATTTTTGCTCAAAAATATTATTAAAACTAATTCTAAAATTTCTTGATCTTCTATTCCTTACTCTAAAAGGAGAAGTGCTTGTTGTTGCTGCTCTTGTAAAGAAGTAGATTCCGAATCTATCATTTGACGTTTTATTGTCTTCAAAAACCCTAAAGGGCACTATTTTTTCCTCGCCAGGTTCAAGTATTTCAATCATATCAAATCGAAGTTCCAAACTTTTTTCTAAATCAGTAAGTAGTAATTTTTCTCCTTCAATTTGAATTTTAGTAGCAATATCGTGGCCAACGTTCTTTACATATAGTGAGGTATCTTCTCTTGAGAATCTAAGTTTTAAATAAGGCGTATGAAGTGGGTCGGTTTGCCTCTTAGTCGCTTTCCAGAGTTTATAGGTAAAAAAAGTATATACAAATACACTTAGAGCTGTTACCAGTAAAATATCTTTTTCTTCCGAAGTAATGTATAGTGTTTTCAAATATTCTAACAAAGCAAATATGGTATCCATCTTTATAGTTTTACCCTTCTCCAATGGAGCCGCAAAAGTTTTACCCTCAAGCTGATAAGGACTTCCAGTTTGTCCCTCCGGTAGGTTAGAGGTGCAAACTTATTTTAATTTATCAACGTATCAACCAATTCTCAAGGCTTTTTGGAGGGGGGACCAGAAAACCTATAACTTATTATTTTTTAAATGATAATTACTCAGGATAGGCAACAAAAAAGCCCCGGAGCCAAAGACCCTGGAGCTATGAGAGACAATCGGAGGGGTTATTTAATTAATTTTAGCCGGCAGAAAAGGGGACGGCAGAAAAGAAAAGAGGACAGATTTATTTTAAATCCATAAACTATACATTGCAAACGAAAAAGGGGTTACAGGATAACCCCGTAACCCCTTTAAATTCCTGGTGGAGGGTATGGGATTCGAACCCACGACCTGCTGATTGCGAACCAGCCGCTCTCCCAACTGAGCTAACCCCCCGTATGAATGACAGAAATTCTAACAGAAAACCCGGCCAATCTCAAAAGATTCTTTCTATCGTCAATCGAGATAGGTCTTCATCCCCTCGACAAGCCCCATGGGCTTTATTCCGAAGACATCTTCGAGGGTCTTTTGCTCCGTGGTGTTGTCAGAGCCGAGCATCTTCAAGGAATCCCTCGAAAGAGGCGGCCTCGGTAGAAGAGCCTCCATGACCCCTGCCCCCATGCGCATTAGCGGCATGGGCACGTGCATCTTTATGACCCTCCTGCCGAGGACCCCGGCTATACCGTCTATTATCTCGTCGAAGGTGAGGACCACGGGGCCGGCTATCTCGTAGACCCTCTTCCTCGTCTCCTCCATCTCCAGGCTCATGGCCATGGCCCGTACCAGGTCCTTGACATAGACGGGCTGCATCTTATTTTTCCCCGAGCCCGGGACCATCACAACTGGGGAGAGCCGGATGGCGTGTGCGAAGAGGTTGGTGAACCTGTCCTCGCGGCCGAAAATAACGGAGGGCCTGAATATGGTGTACTCAAGCCCCGAGGCGCGGATTATCTCCTCTGCCTCGTATTTGGTCCTGAAGTATTCGCTCGGCGAGCCCGGCCCTGTGCCCAGGGCGCTTATGTGGAGGTATCTCCTCACACCCCTTTGCCGGCAGGCCTCGACCACGTTCCTTGTACCCTCGACGTGAACCTGCCTGAACGTAACGCCCCTCGGCTCGACGAGTATGCCGACGAGGTGAATTACCGTGTCGACGTCCGGCCCCATGGCGTCGAGGACCGAAGTCCTGTCGGTAACGTCACCACGCACGACCTCGCAACCCGATCCCAAAAAGGCCGAAGCCCTGGCCGGGTCTCTCACCAGGCAGCGCACCTTGAGGGACCTTTGCCCAAGCTCCCCAAGCAGGTTCGTGCCCACAAAACCCGTGGAGCCGGTAAGTAAAATCATTCTGTTTTTGAGAGGATCTCTTTTACGGTCTGCTTGAGCTCGGTCAGGTCAGAGGATTTCACAACGTAGGCGTCAGAGGCCCAGGTGCCGAAGTCGTGTTTGTAATGGGGGTACGCCGTGCAGAGTATGACCGGGAGATCCTTCCACCTCTCCTTTACCCTTCTCAGAACCTCGACGCCGTCCATGCCCGGCATCTTTATGTCCAGGAGCACGAGGTCTATGGAGTCTTTCTCGAGCTTCTCCAGCGCCTCGGGGCCCGAGGCGGCAAGCTCTACCTCGGCCCCCTCGTCCTCGAGCTCCTCCTTGTAGAGTAGCCTCAAGCCTTCCTCGTCGTCAACTACAAGTATCCGCTTTTTCATAAAGAAACCCCACGATACGTTAATAGGCCCCTGGCAGCGTCCCGCCCCCCTGCATCCGCCTTGTCCTTGCCGCCCCTTTTTCCCTGTCCGAGCAAGGGAGCTTTACCTTGAACGTAGCCCCTGCACCGATATTATTGGCTACTCTTATGATGCCCTTGTGCCTCATTATTATCGAGTTGGTTATGGGCAATCCGAGCCCGGTGCCGTTCTTCTTCGTCGTGAAAAATGGGCTGAAGATGCTGCCGAGGTTCCTCGGGTCTATGCCTATCCCTGAATCCGATATCTCGGCTACCGCCCAATCCTGCTGTTTTAAGGTGGAGAGGGTAAGTACCCCCCCTTTGCCCATTGACTGTATCGCATTGGCGATAAGGTTGTCAAAAGCTATTTTAAGCTGTTCCGAGTCCGCCAGGACCGAAAGCGCCCCTTTGTGGAAGTCCTTTACAACGCTTATGCCGTGGTCCCGGCACTCGTCGGTAAAGAGGGCTACGGCGGCGTCGAGTATCTCGTTCAAGTCCCCGGGTTCCCTTGACTCGAGGTCCTCCCTCAGATAGCTTATCGAGCCTGTTACTATCTTTTCGAGCCTCTTTATCTCCTTTATCATCTGGTCCACGTAGGGGACCGCCGGGGAGTCCTTTTTAAGGTGTCGTTTTACCAGTTGTGCGAACCCGCCTACGCTCACCAGCGGGTTTTTTACCTCGTGGGCGAGCGAGGCGGCCATGTCGCCGAGGGCCATGAGCTTTTCGGCGCTGAGGAGCTTGTCCCTGACCCCCTCGAGCTCGTCGTTCGCCTTCTTGTAGTCCTGCACTATCTCGTCGAACTTGAGGATGGAGACTATCTGGATGACAGCGATCCTCAGGAGATCCATCCTGTTGGGCTTAAGGGTCATCTTGGAGCGGCTCTTGAGATAAAGGACCCCGTAAAACCTGTTGTGGTCCATGAGGGGGAAGACCCGGACGTGCCTGTAACCCCTAAGGCCCGGGTCGACCCTGCCTTTCCAGGCCGTAGCTTCCTGGTCCCTCTTATAGAGCTCCACGACCCGGCCGTTCTTTCTTACAAACCCGACCACACCCGAGTCCTCGTCGTAGACCCTGGTGCACCCCGTCTTTTCGCCGCTGTAGACCTCGAGGGCAAAGCCCCTGCCCTCTTCGGTCCTCAGGTAGAGAGCGCACTGGTCAAAGGCGAAGGCCTCCTTCAGGAGCCCAACGGCCTCCCTGAGCTTGACGTCGAGCCTGGTGCCCGAGGTGCCCAGTACAGCCATATTCCTGACTATATCATAAGGCATAGAGGAAACCGGGCCGGGAAAAAGTTTAAATAACGCCGGCTTAAAGCCTCAGACCTTGGCTTCCCTCAAAAACCTCGCCGCCTCTTCCGGCGGGGTCGGGTTTATGTAGAAGCCCGAGCCCCACTCGAAGCCCGCGACCTTGGTGAGCTTGGGCATTATCTCGAAGTGCCAGTGGTAGTACTGCTCGACACCGTTTCTTACCGGGGCGGCGTGGAGTATGAAGTTGTAGGGGGGTAGACTGAGGACCTTGTCCATCCTCTTGAGGACGTCGGTGAATATGAGGGAGAGGCTTTCGTAATGGTGTTTCTGGCAGTTCTCGAAACTCGCCTCGTGCTCCTTGGGAAGCAGCCATATCTCGAAGGGTGACTTCGGGGCGTAGGGCGTCACGGCGAGAAAATCCTGGTTCTCCGAGACGACCCTCACGCCCTGCATTATCTCCTGGCGTATTATGTCGCAGAAGATGCAGCGTTCCTTGAAGTTGAAGTACTCGAGCGAGCCGTCGAGCTCCTCGCACACCCTCTTTGGCACTATGGGCAGGGCTATCAACTGCGAATGGCCGTGCTCGAGGGTCGCTCCTGCCGCATCGCCGTGGTTCTTGAATATGAGGATGTAGCGAAGGCGCGAGTCCTTCTTGAGGTCCACGATCCTGTCCCTGTACGCCCAGAGCACCTCCTCGAACTTCTTCGAGGGCATGGTGCCGAGCGTTTCCTTGTGGTTCGGGGTCTCTATTATCACCTCGTGGGCCCCGATTCCGTTCATCTTGTCGTAGACCCCCTCGCCCGCCCTGTTCAGGCTGCCCTCCACCTTGAGGGCCGGGTATTTGTTGGGGACCACGCGCACGTGCCAGCCCGGCATGTTGGGAGGCCCGCCGTCCTTGCGGTAGGCGAGTATCTCGGCCGGGGTCTTGGACTCGTTTCCAGGGCAGAAGGGGCAGAACCCCCCCTTTGAGACGGGCTGGGTGAGCTCGAACTCAGAGGGGCGTTTGCCACGCTCCGAGGATATTATGACCCATCTGCCTATTATAGGGTCTTTGCGCAGCTCTGGCATTATTTACCTTTCTGGAAAAAAAAGAGATTTTACGGCGAGATGACGAAGAGGGAGGGCTGGGGGAGGCGGCCTGTGGTCCGGGACGCAAGGGTCAGGCCCTCTTCCTCGCCTTTTCCTGCTCCTCTTCCTCTTTTTTGCATTCTATGCAACAGGTTGTTACGGGCCTCGCCTCGAGCCTCTTCTCGGAGATCTCCTCCCCGCACAGGTCGCAGACCCCGTAAGTGCCGTCGTCTATCTTCCCCAGGGCCTCTTTTATCTTCGTTATGAGCTTGCGCTCCCTGTCCTTGACCCTCAAGAGGAAGTTCCTGTCCGTCTCGTGCGAGGCCCTGTCCGAGGGGTCGGGGAAGTTGTCCTCCATGGGCTCGCTCATTCCGCTGACGGCCTTTTCCGCGCCGCTTAGAAGCTCCTCGAGCTTGTGATTCAGAAGGACCTTGAAGTGTTCGAGCCTTTCCTGTTCCATATCCTAAAAGTATAACCAAAAAGCGTCCTCACTGTAAATGATAAATTTACTGCCGCGGGGACAACGGTTTTCCGGGGTGTAAAGGAAACCTTTTCAACTCTTATTTTCTCGTGAAGGTCCCGCTCTTCCCGCCCGTCTTCTCGAGGAGCATGATGTCGGCGATGACCATCTCCTTGTCCACGGCCTTGCACATATCGTAGATGGTAAGGGCCGCAGCCGATACGGCGACAAGGGCCTCCATCTCGACCCCGGTCCTCGATGCCACACGGGCCGTCGCCCTTATCTCTATGGAGGGAGGGTCGGGAACGGGGGTAAACCCCACCTCCACGCCAGTTATGTTAAGGGGGTGGCACAGGGGGATGAGCTCGTGGGTCTTCTTCGCCGCCATTATGCCGGCCACTCTGGCCACGGCGAGGACGTCCCCCTTCTTGACCTCGTTGGCGAGTATCAGCTCCAGGGTACTCTTCTTCATTACGACCCTGCCGCTCGCCGTGGCGGCTCTCTCGGTAACGGCCTTTTCCGTCACGTCCACCATACGCGCCTTTCCGCCCCCGTCGGTGTGGGTAAGCTTCATGGGAAGACCTTCCTTTGCCTTATCCTGGGTTAACTCGCCGCCTGTCCCCTGCCGGCCGCCTCCGACCCCTGCCCCCCACTGAGCCAGGGGCCCCGCCCCCCGCGCCCCCCCCCGCCCCCCCCCGGGGTCCGGGTCAATCCCCTATCTCCGTGATCTTGCCCTTCCTTACGGTCAGGAGAAAGAGCTCCTTTTTAGCCTCTCCGTCTGGGCCGAAGGTTATCGTGCCGCCGGCTCCACCTTTTTCCTCGATCTCCAATATCCTTTTCTTCAGAATCCCCCTGTCGGTGGTGCCGAATTCACCCGCCTCCATGGCCGATAAAAGCACCCTTGTGGCGTCATAGCTCTGCGCCTCTATGACGCCCGGAGGCGTCCCGTAGGTCCTGGTGAACCTCTCGGTGAACTCCATGGCGCCCGGTCTCCTGCTGCCGGCGAAAAAGCCGTCAACGAAGACGGCGCCCTCTACCGCCTTTCCGGCGAGTTCGACGAGGGCCGGGGAGTTCCACCCGTTGGAGCCGAGGAGCCGGACCCCCTCTATGTTATAGTACTCGAGATAGGGGACGATGAGGCTTACGGTCCTGTAGGTATCGGGTATGTAAAGGGCGTCTACCTCGGCCTTGGGCTCGTATTCGGTAATCGTGCGCCTGCCCTCCCGGGTCTCGGTGACCTCTATGGAGAAGATGCCCTCCAGAATGGAGCTGAAGTCGGTGGTCCCCTCCTCGTAGCCCACCGAGGCTATGAGAGAGCCCCCGAGCCTCTTTACCTCCTGGGCGAAATGTTTTGAAAGGCTCTTTCCGTAGCTGTTTTCCGGGTAAAGGACGGCGAAGGTGCGGCTCCCGAGCTTTTTATAGGCGTGGGCGGCCACGGCCGATGCCTGTTGCGACGGCGTTACGGAGTTCCTGAAGACGTAGTCTCCCACCTCGGTTAGACCCTCCCTTTGAGAGAGCGTTATGAGGGGGATCCTGCTGGCCTGCGCGGTGGAGGCCGTCTCATAGGCCGTCGAGCTGAGAAGCGGCCCCACAAGCCCCACGACCATGGGCAGGCTCGCTATCTCCCTTACGGCCCTTCGGGCCTCGGCAGGGTCCGGGCCCACGTCCTTTACGTAGACCTCGACGGGCTTACTGTCCGTGCCGCCGAATATGTCGGCCGCCAGGAGAACCCCCTTCAGAGCGGCCTCTCCGTAAGGCGCGTACTCGCCCTTAAGGGGCAGGAGCGCTCCTATGGCCACGGCGTCCTGCCTGTATCTCCCCCTCTGGTATATGGAGTCGATCTCCTTTACGAGCTCCCTGGTCTTCTCCCTGATCCCCGGGGCCACCCACCAGCTCGAGAGCACCTCTTCAAGGGCCGCCCGTGCCTCCCTTATCGCCCCGAACTTGTACCTTGCGTACCCGAGCTCGTAGTAGGCCTCGTATTTGTGTTTGCTCTCAGGGAACCTGTCCAGGAAGGTCTCGTAAGCGGCGACGGCGTTTTCATAGTCCTCCCTGGCCGCGTAGCCCCTGGCGAGGTCCAGGAGCTCCACCTCGCCGAGGCCCTGCATTACCTGGGGCGCGGCGCCGGTGGAGGGCGTGCCGTCATGGACCTCTATGCCGGTCTTTTCAGGCACCACGGGCCTCTGGCCTTTCCCGGTGTCTATATATACCTCGTTGCCCCTGTGGTTTACCGCCGAGCGGGATTCCACGGCCAGCGGGATGAGGATAAGGAGGAGGGCCAGGAGTAGGGTCTTCGTCTTCATTCAAAGATTTCCTTTACCCTTGAAAAAAAGTTCTTGGCGAGGGGGGTGGTCTCCTCTCCGCCGAGGTCGGCGAACTCCTTCAGGAGCTCCTTCTGTTGCTTCGTGAGCTTCGTTGGGGTCTCGACCCTTATAACGACCTGCATGTCCCCGCGCCGTCCCGTATGGAGCGAGGCTATGCCCCTTGTTTTGAGCCTGAAAATTTTACCCGACTGGGTCCCCGCAGGGACCTTTAATTTGGCCGAACCCTCGAGGGTGGGTATCTCTATTTCGGCGCCGAGGGCTGACTGGGCGAAGCTTATGGGGACCTCGCAGACTATGTCGTCTCCGGACCTCTTGAATATGGGATGGGGCTTGACGTTTATTATCACGTAGAGGTCCCCGGGGGGCCCTCCCCTTACCCCCGCGTCTCCCTCACCTGTGAGCCTGAGCCTCGAGCCGACGTCCACCCCTGGGGGCACCTTTACCGACATCTTCCTCGTGGCCCTGACCTTGCCCGCTCCGCCGCACTCGCCACAGGGCTCCTTTATGACGCTGCCCACGCCGCCGCATGTACCACAGGTCCTGGAGATGCTAAGAAAACCCTGCTGGAAGCTCACCTGGCCCCTGCCCCTGCAGGTGGAGCACGTCACGGGGCCGGTTCCCGGCCTTGCCCCCGAGCCGCCGCACCCCCTGCAGTCGACGGTCCTGGGCACGGTTATCTCCTTTTCGGCCCCGAAGGCGGCCTCCTCGAAGGTGAGTTCGAGGTCGTACCTCAGGTCGGCCCCGCGCTCCGCGGCCGGGCGCCTCCTCGCTCCACCGAAGAAGTCGGAAAAGACATCGCTGAAGAGGTCCTGGAAGTCCGCCCCGAAGCCCGTGTCCCTGTAGCCCTGGCCGACCCCGGCGTAGCCGAAACGGTCGTACTGGGCCCGTTTTTCAGGGTCCTTCAGGACCTCGTAGGCCTCGTTTATCTCCTTGAACTTCTCCTCGCTCTCCTTGTCGCCGCTCTTTTTATCCGGGTGGTGCTGTTGCGCAAGCCTCCTGTAGGCCTTCTTTATCTCCTCACCGGTGGCCGTTCTCTCCATCCCGAGTATGCTGTAATAATCCTTATCCCGCATCTGCAAGATCGCCCCTGTC
>DATEAM010000063.1:0-8698 GCA_035288385.1 Thermodesulfobacteriota bacterium | reverse complement strand
TTCCCCCAGACCCCCTTTCCAAAGACTTTTGGCTATCCCCGCTGGGTGGCATCCTACCGGTAAATGGCTGAAAGTTTTTGAAGGGAGCTTGAGGGAAACTTTTTTCAAAAAGGTTTCCTCAAAAAGAACCTAAAGATGACTACCGAAGTCTCCATACCACTTGCCTTCCTCGGCGGCATACTCTCCTTCATATCGCCCTGCGTGCTACCCCTTGTCCCTTCCTACATATCCTTCGTTACCGGGATATCCTTCGAGGAGCTTACGGGCGAGAACGCCGGGGACCTGAAGAAGGTGATACTCGCCAACTCCCTCATGTTCGTACTCGGCTTCTCCACCGTCTTCGTCGTCATACTCGGCGCCTCGGCCCAGCTCTTCGGCTCCGTCTTCATGGAGTACCAGGAGGTTATAAGGAAGATCGGGGGCCTGGTCATAATCCTCCTCGGCATCCACATAATAGGCGTCATAAACTTCAATATCCTCCAGCGCGACAAGCGCCTCCATTTCTTCAGGGAGAAGCCCTCGGGGCTTTTAGGCTCCTTTCTCGTGGGCATCGGGTTCGCCGCCGGGTGGACCCCGTGCATCGGGCCCATACTCTCCGCCATATTCGCCGTTGCCGCCACTTCCGACTCCCCCTGGTCCGGGATGCAGCTCTTCATCGCCTATTCCCTGGGCCTCGCCATACCCTTCATGCTCACCTCCCTGGGCATAAACACCTTCCTCCACCACTTCAACAAGCTCAAAAGACACATGAGGATCGTGTCGATTGTAACGGGCGTCTTCCTCATAATAACTGGGGCCTTGATATTTTCCAATTCTCTTGCTATTATAGCAGGGTACCTGAACAATATAATCCCTTCGATCAGTTGAGTTTTACCGGAATAGCCCTGAAATCGTTATGCTATTTTCCGCGAGGCGTCCTCCTTGCGGCTGAAGCATAAAAGTCTTAAAAGGTGGTTTGTGGGAAAACCTACTCCAGAAAGTTTCTCCCAACAATAAAACACCGGGGGTATAACCATGACGAGGCTTGTTGTTGAGGTCTTTGCAAGACCAGACTGTTCGCCCTGCGGCCTTGCCGGCAGGGGTACGGACAGGGGGTGCAGGATGTGCAAGGAGGTGAGGGATGTCATATCAAGGGTCAACGGCGCCATACCCTTTCACTTCAAGGAGGTCGACATAACGGTAAACGAGGACCTCTTGAGAAGGTACAGGGAAGACATCCCCACGGTATTCATCAACGGCAAGAAGGCCTTCAAGTTCAAGGTCGACGAATCGGAGTTCAGGAAGAGGGTTAGAAAAGAGATTATCAAGGCCGGGATATCGAGGTTGAACAGCCGGAAGACGAACCAGTACGCGCGCTGAGCTCGACCTGGCCATGCCTGCCGATAACCGGCCCTTCAAGGGGGGGCTCGGACGACTCCCCCCCTTTACCCATCCATAAAATCAACTCACGCCCGGAAAAACCGGTTTTTCCGGCAGACCGGGATTACCCATCATAATGCCCGGGACCGGAGCCGGAGCGCGGCAGAACCCTGTTGCTTTTTAAGCTGAAATTGGTTATATTTTATCGTTAACTATGGGGGTTACGCATGATAGCGCCTCTTTTGAGCCCTATCGGTCCAAAGACACCTGTGGCAGGAGAACGCGCCCGGTGTTTTTCAGGGCCAGAGGCATGAGAGGGGACTATCGGCAGGAGATTTACTTCTTTAAAATAAAGCAGATGCATGAAAAAGATAAGAACTTTATTGATATTTCTGCTCTTCCTCGCCGCCCCTGTCTCCGCCTCCAGCGAGGAGGCGGTTATAGAGCGCTTCAGGGTGGTCACGACCCCGGAGTTCGAGGTCTCCTTCGAGGTTAAAAACGCCTTCAGCGCGAACATCGTGGAGGCGATAAAGAGCGGGGTCCCCACTTCCTTCACCTTCATAATAGAGGTCAACAGGATGAGAAGGGCCTGGTTCGACAAGGGCGTAGGCAGGTGGGAGTTCAAACACACCATCAAATACGATACCTTCAAGGAGGTATACGAGATAACCCTCGACGAGAGGGGCGGCGAGGTCACCAGGACAAAGGACTTCGCCGAGGTGAAGAGGATAATGTCCACAGCCGAGGATATCTCTCTTAAGCCCTCATGGCAGCTTACACGGGGCACGGACTACCAGATACGGATAATGGCTGAACTTAAGACCGTAAAGCTTCCCTTTCTCCTCGACTACGCACTATTCTTCCTAAGGTTCTGGGATGTTGAAACGGATTGGCACGTCTACAACTTCTCCTATTAAAGAAGGCCATGACGAGTACCCAGAGACTTAACACCGAACAAAAGAGGCGCCGCCGGGAGTACCTTATCATCATGGCGGTGATCCCCCTTATAGTGCTCCTTACCTATATCGAGTCCCACATCTCGGTAATAGGCGGCGACCTGCCCATACCCACCAACATATTCATACTCGGGCTCATAAACTTAAACGTCATACTCCTCGTCGTCCTCATCTTCCTGGTATTAAGGAACTCGGTAAAGATACTCTTCGAGCGAAGGGGCAGGATAATGGGCTCGAGGCTCAGGACCAAGCTCGTCTCCGCTTTCGTGGCGTTGACCATAATCCCCACCTTCATACTCTTCTTCGTCGTCATCGCCTTCATAAACAAGAGCATAGACGGCTGGTTCGGCATCGAGATCGAGGACTCGCTCCAGGAGTCCCTCGAACTCGGCCAGAACTACTACAGGGACATGACGGAGAGGGTCTTTTCCGGGGCACGGACCCTTTCGGTGTCCGCCAGGAAGGAGGCGCTCATCTCCGACGGGGAGCGCCTTAAGTCCTTTATTGACTCGAGGCTCGAGGAGAACGATTTCTCGACGATAGAGGTCTACTCCCAGGAGGGGGGGCTCATAACCTACTCGATGGCGAGCTCGGTGAACAAGAACATGGTCCCCGACGTGGAGAGCGAGCACGTGGAGAAGGCCCTCAGGGGCGAGGCGTCGAGCTTCGTCCAGACCATTGACGTGGGCGACGTGGTAAGAGGCATATATCCCGTGACTTCGATGGATGACCCGGGCACTGTCACGGGCGCGGTGGTGGTAAGCTATTACGTGCCCAGCAGCCTCGTCGGCAAGATGAAGGAGATATCGGCGGCCTTCGAGAGCTACAAGCAGTTAAAGCTCCTCAAGAACCCCGTAAAGGTAAGCTACTTTACCATACTGCTCATCATAACGCTCCTCATAGTCTTCTTCTCCATATGGATAGGCCGTTACCTCGCAAAGGAGATAACCGTGCCCATAGGCGAGCTCGCCAACGGCACCAACGAGGTGGCGAGCGGGAACCTCGATTACAGGATCGACGTGGAGAGCGACGACGAGGTGGGGCTTCTCGTAAAGTCCTTCAACCGGATGACCGAGGACCTGAAGTCGGGAAAGACCAGGGTCGAGGAGGCTAACCTGGATCTGAGGAGGTCCAATACCGAGCTCGAGCAGAGGCGGCGCTACATGGAGATAGTCCTCGACAACGTCACCGCCGGGGTCATCTCCCTGGACAGGCTCGGCAGGATCTCCTCCATAAACAAGGTCGCCGCCGAGATACTCGGCACCGAGGAGGGCTATGCCCTCGGCAAGAACTACAGGGACGTATTGAGGGAAGAGGACCGCGAGGTCTTCCGCGACATGATCCGGGAGATGATAAAGAGCATGAGCGAGCACGGGGCGGACTCCATGGAGCGCCAGATGAGGCTCCAGGTGAGGGACAAGACTCTCATGGTCCTCGTCAACTTGAACGCATTAAGGGACGAGCAGGGCAACTACCTCGGCATGGTGGCCGTCCTCGACGACCTGACCCACCTTCTTAAGACCCAGAGGATGGTGGCCTGGAAGGAGGTCGCAAAGAGGATAGCCCACGAGATAAAAAACCCCCTTACCCCCATAAAGCTCTCGGCGCAGAGGTTGAGGAAGAAGTACCTCGGCTCCTTCGGAGAGGAGGGCGTATTCGACGAGTGCACCTCCACGATAATAAAGCAGGTCGACGAGTTGAAGCTCCTGGTGAACGAGTTCTCCAACTTCGCCCGCATGCCCTCTGTGAACCCGAGCCCCAACGACTTAAACGAGATAGTCCTGGAGACCGCGTCCCTTTACAAGGCGGGGCAGAAGAAGATAACTTACGAGGTCTCGACGGACGACCGGCTTCCGTTTCTCGACATCGACAGGGACCAGATAAAGCGGGTGCTGATAAACCTCATAGACAACGCCACGGCCGCCGTGGGGGAGAACGGGTCGGTGCGCGTGGAGACCCACTTCGTCCCCGACCTCCAGCTCGCCAGGCTCGAGGTCGTGGACAACGGCACCGGCATACCCGAGGAGGCGAAGCAAAAGCTCTTCGAGCCCTATTTTTCCACCAAGAGATCGGGCACGGGTCTCGGGCTCGCCATAGTGAGCAACATAATCTCCGACCATAACGGCTACATAAGGGTAAAGGACAACTTCCCGGCGGGCACGAGGTTCATAATAGAACTGCCGGTAAAGGCGGCTGCGATATGAAGACCATAATGGTGGTCGACGACGAACGCGACATAAGGGAGGCCCTCGACGGGGTCCTGGCCGACGAGGGTTTTAACGTCGTTGTGGCCGGCTCCACCGAAGAGGCCCTGAAAAAGCTCGAGGCGAAGGCCCCGGAGCTCGTGCTCCTCGACATATGGCTCCCCGGCGCCGACGGAATAGAAGGCCTCAAGGAGATAAAGTCCCGGCACCCGGACCTCCCTGTAATCATGATCTCCGGGCACGCCAACATAGAGACGGCCGTGAGGGCCACGAAGCTCGGAGCCTACGACTTCATAGAAAAGCCCATCTCCCTTGACAAGGTCATACTCACCGTGGAGCACGCCCTCGAGCAGAAGAGGCTCCTGGAGGAGAACAGGGCGTTCAAGCACAAGGAGCTCGCCAAGTACACGTTAATAGGCGAGTCCCCCGTCATGAAGGCCCTCGTAAGCGACATAAACAGGGTTGCGCCCACGAACTCCTGGGTCCTCATAACCGGAGAGAACGGCACGGGCAAGGAGTTCGTGGCGCGCAACATCCACCTCCTTTCCAACCGAGCCGGAAAACCCTTCTCCGAGGTCAACTGCGCCGCCATACCCGAGGAGCTTATCGAGAGCGAGCTCTTCGGACACGAAAAGGGGGCCTTCACGAGCGCGGTCGCCCAGAAAAAGGGCAAGTTCGACATGGCCGACAGGGGCACCATCTTCCTCGACGAGATTGGAGACATGAGCCTCAAGACACAGGCAAAGATCCTTCGCATCCTCCAGGAGCAGACCTTCGAGCGCGTGGGCGGAAACGAGCTCATCACCGTGGACGTGCGCGTTATTGCCGCCACGAACAAGGACCTTATAGAACAGATAAAGAAGGGGACCTTCAGGGAGGACCTCTATTACAGGCTCAACGTCATCCCCTTTCACGTGCCGCCTCTGAGGGAGAGGCCCGGGGACATACCTCTCCTCGTCGACCACTTCCTCGAGGAGTTCTCGCGCCAGACGGCCAGAGAGGCCCCGGAAGTGGACGACAGCGCCATGGCGCTTCTCCTTAAATACCAGTGGCCCGGGAACGTCAGGGAGCTTAAGAACTTGATCGAGCGCCTCGTAATAATGACGGCCTCGAAGGTCATAACGGCACAGGACGTCCCCCCCTACATAAAGGGTCTTCTGAGAGAGGAACCGGGCGAGGGCCTCTTTACCGGCGCTTCCTTTAAGGATGCGAGAAAGGACTTCGAGCGAGAGTTCATAATAAGGAAGCTCAAGGCCTTCTCCGGCAACATCACGAAGACCGCCGAGGCCATAGGCATAGAGAGGAGCCATCTCTACAGGAAGATAAAAGACTACGGCATAGAGCATGAGGAGCTTTAGCCCCTCTGCCGCCTGTCCACCGGCGATCTTTCCGGCCTGAATACCATCGAGACCCGCATCATTGAACCCTTCAGGTTGACCGAACGTAATTTATATTTATTCAAATAAAAGTTTCATTTATCTCAAATCTGACTTGACAAAAAGTTTAATAAATGGTAAAAATGGGTCATAAGTAAACGTGGTGTTTATTTACAGGGGCATCCGCCCCTGCCGGGACCATGGAGCAGCAGGAAAAGCACCGAGGAGAAACTCATGGCCTGTCACGCAACAAAACTTCATCCGGACTCCGGACTCGACATGAGAAAGCCGTCTGTTCTGATAGTAGACGACGACCCGCAGGTGCGAGAAACATTGAGGATTCTCCTCGTGGACGATTACCTGCCTCTTTCGGCCGAGGACGGTCCCGCCGCCCTTGAGATCCTGAGGACGAGCCCCGTGGACATCATACTCCTCGACTTAACGCTACCCGGGATGGACGGGATCCGGGTCCTCGAGGAGATGAAGAAGCTCGACCCCGAGGTTGGCGTGATAATGATCTCCGCGAGCGATTCCGCCCAGCAGGCCGTCTCTGCCCTCAAAAGTGGAGCCTACGACTATGTAACGAAGCCCTTTGACAACGACGACCTCCTGACCACCATCAACAGGTACGCCGACACCCTCGAGCTCAGGCACGAGGTCGCCTACCTCAAGGAGGAACTGAGGGAGCACGTCTACTGCGAGATAATCTCCAGGTCCCCGAAGATGAAGAGGGTCTTCGACATGATAGAGAAGGTGGGCAAGACCTCTTCGAGTGTGCTCATAATGGGGGAGAGCGGCACGGGTAAAGAGCTCGTCTCGAGGGCGATCCAGTCCATGGGGCCGAGAAGTGATAAACCCTTCGTCGCCGTCAACTGCGGGGCGGTGCCGAGCGAGCTCATGGAGAGCGAGCTCTTCGGACACGAAAAGGGCGCCTTTACCGGGGCGGTGCTGAGAAAGATAGGCAAATTCGAATACGCCGACGGGGGCACGGTCTTTCTCGACGAGGTCTCGACCCTGCCTATGCACCTCCAGATAAAGCTCCTGAGGTTCCTCCAGGAGAAGACCTTCGAGCGCGTGGGAGGGAACATCCCCATAAAGGTGGACATAAGGGTGATTGCCGCCACGAACGTGGACCTCGAGGATTCCGTGCACAAGGGCTACTTCAGGGAGGACCTCTTCTACAGATTGAACGTGGTTCCCATAGAGCTGCCACCGCTGCGTGACAGGAAGGAGGACATACCGCTTCTGGTGCAGCACTTCCTCTCCAAGCACTCCAAGAGGTGCAACAAGGCCATAAAGGGGATAACCCCTGACGCGGTAAGGGCGCTCTCTGAGTACTCCTGGCCCGGAAACGTCCGCGAGCTTGAGAACATCATCGAGAGGCTCGTCGTGCTCGCCAGGGAAGGGGCGATTATCACCTACGAAGACCTCCCCGTGGACATGTTCTACCCCGAGTCAGAGGCAACCGAGGGCATAAAGGACTTCAGAGAGGCGTTGAGGGCCTTTGAGCGCCACTACATAACAGGCGTGCTCGAGAAGACCAACTGGAACAGGATAGAGGCCGCAAGGGTCCTTAATATCCACAGAAACACCCTCCTTATGAAGATGAAGACCCTCGGTATAAAGGAACCCGAAAGGCCCTTTAAGCTCCACTCACGCTGAGAAGCCCCCTGAACCGACCGACAAAAGTACGCGATGGACGGGTCTTTTCCGGAAATGCCCCTGGAAGGGGTGTTTAAGGGGCGGAAACCCGCGCAAGCGAGGGTTATTGCCGAGTCCGTCCGCCTTTATAAAATTTTACTAAAAATACCCGGGGCATGCGTCTCTTCCTCCACGCCCCAGCACCGGCCTCACTGGCTGCTGCCCGGCCGCCCCCCGCCCCGGCCCCCCCCACGCCCCCCGGCCCCTGGCCCTTTGCCACCCCGGCACTCCCGGCCCCCGCCCCCCCGCCCCCCGCCCCCCCCCACGGGCAAGGCTGGTTTTTGTCTATCTTAAGCGCGCCAAGACCAGGAGAGGTGAAAATGAAAATTGCAAAGTCTCCACTTTTATGTTATGTAATTTCTGTATATTTCAGCTCCGCCGGTCCATACTGAAATCCGGGGTGCCGGGGGGAGGGGGGGGCCGGGGCGGGGCCGTGAGGGGCAGGGACCGGGGGAGGGGCCGGGGGGCTGATTCAACGGGGGGCGTGGGGGGGGGCCGCACTACCCAGGCGGGCGTACTCCGTAAACGGGCTGAATCACCAACCTTGTTTTCAAGTCAAACTTCCCTGAAGGACCTCGTAAAGGGTTTTTACGACACACGGTCCGCCAGGAGGAATCCAAAAGGTTACGTCAATGTCCGGACATTCCAAGTGGGCGAATATAAAGCATAAGAAGGCGAGAAGCGACGCCCGCAAGGGCAAGGTCTTTACCAAGATCGTGAAGGAGATCATGGTGGCCGCCAGGCTCGGCGGGAGCGACGCCGCCGGAAACCCGAGGCTCAGGGCGGTCATTGACAAGGCGAAGTCCGAGAACCTCCCTTCCGACAACATAGAGCGTGCGATAAAGAAGGGCGCAGGCGAGATTGAGGGAGTAAACTACGAGGAGGGCGTCTACGAGGGCTACGGCCCGGGGGGCGTGGCCGTGCTCGTCTTCTACATGACGGACAACAGGAACAGGACCGCCTCCGACGTGCGCCACGCCTTTTCGAAGTACGGTGGCAGCCTCGGCCAGAGCGGCTCGGTGGCCTGGATGTTCGAGAAAAAGGGCTACATCTCCTTCGACATGAGCTCCGTATCCGAGGATCGCCTCATGGAGGCCGCCAT
>DATEAM010000062.1:0-7893 GCA_035288385.1 Thermodesulfobacteriota bacterium | reverse complement strand
AAAGACTTTTGGCTATTCATCTTCCTGAGGGAGACCCCCTCTTGCGCGAATTTCATCTCCCGGGGGGTCTCCCTCAGGAAGATTGCTAAAAGTTTTTGAGGGGAGTCTGAGGGGAACTTTTTTCAAAAAGTTCCCCTCAGTACCCGAACTCCTTCAAGGCCGAGGGTTTCTTGGTCCAGTCCTTCTGGACGCGCACGAAGAGCTCGAGAAAGACCTTGGTGCCGAGGAGATCCTCCATGTCGACTCTTGCGGCCTGGCCTATCTTCTTGAGCATACCGCCTCCCTTTCCTATCACTATGCCCTTCTGGGAGTCCTTTTCGACGTTCACCACGGCCCTTATGGAGACAAGGCCCTTTTTCTCCTTGAAGCTCTCGACGACTACGGCTACCGAGTAGGGTATCTCCTGGTGCGTGAACTGGAAGACCTTCTCGCGAACAATCTCCGCGGCTATGAACCTCTCGGGCTGGTCGGTTACCATGTCCTCGGGGAAGTACTTCGGCCCTTCGGGAAGGAGCCCGGAGATTATCTTGAGGAGCACCTCGACCCCTTCGCCCTTTAAGGCCGAGAGCGGCACTATCTCCTTGAAGGGGAAGAGCCCCGAGCACTCCTTCATAAGCGGCAGGAGGGAGTGTTTTTCCACGAGGTCCACCTTGTTTATGGCGAGCACCACGGGGGTTTTTACCTTCTCGAGCCCCTCGATTATGAACCTGTCGTCCGCGGAGAGCGGCCTTGGCGCCTCCACGAGATAGATTATCCCGTCGACGTTTTTAAAGGCCGAGAGCGCCTCCCTCAGCATGAACTCGTTTAAGAGGCCCCCGCCCCTGTGGATGCCCGGGGTATCGACGAAGACGATCTGGCAGTCGGCGAGGTTCTTTACACCGCGAACCACGTTCCTCGTGGTCTGGGGCTTAGCCGACACTATGGATATCTTCTCTCCGAGCAGGGCGTTAAGGAGAGTGGACTTGCCCGCGTTCGGCCTGCCTATTATAGTTATAAAACCCGACCTGAAGGACATCTTTTCAAACCCCCGGGAAAAACTCCACTGAAAATTATAACAGGTTTTTAACGGCTAATCAGCTTTTTAGCCCCCCCCTTCCGCTCCTTCGGCCTTCTGCGCCTCCGCCTCCTTTATATCCCTTTTATAGAGAAAGGTGTTCAGGTTCACGGCGGCGAGCATCATGACCAGGGGGACGAGGTGCACAAGGCGTCCGGGCAGTGTCTCTTCCATGTTCCGGGTAAAGTCGCCCGGGGCCAGGACGTACATGAGCGCGTAGGCGATTAACTGAATACATATCAGGGCGTAGAGCACGACGATCTCCCTCGATGCTATGCCCCTCCAGTTAATAATGGAAGAGACCGTAAGGCCCCACCACGTGAAGTTGAAGAGACCGACGCCGGCGAACATGTAGCTCAGCATATACAAGACAATGGTATCGAGCCTGCCGAGGTTGCCCCAGAAGTTCTGGGTCGTAAGGAGCGGGATGTATTCACCGGACAGCCCCGACTTCAACTTGAAGTATTCCCAGGGAGCGACGAAGGCCCCTATGAGGATGAAGACCTTCAGAAGAGTGAGCGGCCCGGCCCTCCTTGCCGCCCCTATCAGGATAAGCACGGCCCCTGCGGCGGCGAAGACCATCCCATCGGGCCTTGTCCATGCGCCCATGGCGAGGAACATGGCGCTTACGACGAGGTGTACGGGCCTCGACTCATTCAGGTAGAGGTAAAAGAAGGCCCCCGCCCCGAGGAAATATACGGCGAGCGTAAGGTCAGCGTAACCGGTAAAGTCACCCGTATGGAGAGGTTTTATAGCAACGGGAAACCCGGCCGCATGAGCCATGACAATGGGCGTTATGGACAGGAGCGAGGTGAAGAGAAGGGCGTTTCTCCCATCGAAGACCCTCTTTATGACGTGGTGGAAGACGAGGAGCATGGAGACGTACTGGGCGGGGTATATGACCTTGGCGAGGGCGTCGTCTACGAAGCCCAGCGAGGTATAGACCCACGCTACCGATAGAGGGACGAGGAGCGGATATCCGGGATGGGAGTAGGAGTAGTTCCCGTCGAGGAGGAACCCCTCGGTGACGGCCCTGTCGATAAAGAAGACCCTCGCCTTCAAGAACCAGTTGCTCCAGGCGTCCCACCCGGTAACGGGCAAAAGGGGCGAGTATAGGAAGGCGTAGACTGTCTGTGTCGCTATTATGAGAAGGGCAACAGCGGAAAGGGCGCGCAGACCGGGACCATGGGGTTTTTTCACGGCCGCCGGAGAGGCCCTCTTCCCCGAGGGGGAGAAGATGAAGGCGAAGAAGATGAGGAGCCAGGGGCCGGCGATCTTCGGGAAATCAAAGGGCACCGAGGCGAGGGAGTAGGCGAACATCTGCAGAGAGACCGCCCCGAGCCCGAGGAGGAAGGAGACCCCGACCTCGGGGCCCGCCCCGAGATCGAAGACGTCGTTTCCGTATACGAATTTCAGGAGCACCTGGCCCGAGATGACGAAGACGGCGAGCCCTGCCAGGAGCCATAAAAGAGTTTCGGCCACTTTTAACCCTTCCTTCTCGAGGCCCTTAACACGGTCGTGCGCCAGCCGTCGTCGATGCGGTGGTAGACCGACTCTATCCGGAAGGCCCTCCTGAGCCTCGACTCCAGGGTTCTATGGGGAAACTTCTCCGGCAGATACAGGATTATATAGTCCCCCTCGGAGACTCCTGAAGTATCGGGCGCCTCGGGACGGGAGACGAGTACCTTTCGGGGGTAGAGATAATACCTGAGTTTTCCCCCGTAATAGTCGCTCTCGTCGGGGGGGGTAAAGAGGTGTACGGTGGCCTCAACGGGTATAAGGGTCTCGGCGCTCAGGGAAAACTTATATACGGGCCCTCCGGCGATGGCCTTCCTCTCAGAGGAGCCGGCCTTTAGAAATTCCGGTATTATGCCCACGGCGGCTATCTCGGCTTCAAAGAGGGTCAACGCGCCGACGAGCCAGATTACGAGGGCCGGGATCCCAACCAGGAGCCCCCTTCCACCGATTTTTTTTCCTTCCTTCGCCATACCCACGGATATTACCACAGAAAAAAAACCTGGGGGAAACCTTTCTGAAGAAAGGTTCCCCCCAGACCCCCTTCCAAAGACTTTTGGCTATTTCCTGCTGCGTGGCCGCCTGCCTGGAACAGCTAAAAGTTTTTGGAAGGAGTCTGAGGAACCCTTTTTTCAAAAAGGGTTCCTCAGTCCGTATCGAGGACGACCTGCGTCAATCCGAAGAGGGTTCTGTACCATTTGAGAGCCGAATCCCCGACGACGACTACGGCAAGGAGGGCCATGGCCGCTACGAGCGCGGCGTCGAGCCTGTAGGTAAAGGCCTGGGCCGGGTTCTCGGCGGCGGCGGTAAATATCCAGAAGAGCTTCCAGGAGGCGGTCAGCGTCATCACGAACATGAATATCATGGGCACGAGCGTGATCCAGACGTACCGTACCTTACTTGTCTTGAGTATGACCGTAGTTCCCACGCACAGCGCAAGGGCTGCGAGGAGCTGGTTTGCCACGCCGAACATGGGCCATATGGTCGCGATACTTCCGGAGCTTATGAGCAGACCCCAGGAGACCACCACGAGTCCGCTCGTTACCACTACCCCTGGCATCCAGTCGAGCCTGCCCACGGGTCTGTAGAGGCGGCCCCCGAACTCCTGGAGTATGAACCGTGCGACCCTGGTGCCCGTGTCCACTGTGGTGAGGATAAAGAGGGCCTCGAACATGAGGGCGAAGTTATACCAGTAGGGCATGAGCGAATTCATCCCCGGCAGGCCCGAGAAGATGTAGGCCATGCCCACGGCAAGAGAGACCGCGCCTCCGGGACGCCCCGCTACGTCTGTGCCCACGGTCCGGGAGAGCTCGGCGATGTTCTGGGGGGCGAAGCCGAGGGAGGCGAGGACGTCGGCCCCGAGGGTGGTGTTTATGGCGAAGTAATCGCCGGGGATGAGGACCGTGGCGGCCACCACTGCTATTACGGCGACGAAACCCTCGCAGAGCATGGCCCCGAACCCGATGGGCATTATGTCGCTCTCGCGCTCTATCATCTTCGGGGTCGTGCCCGAGGATATGAGGGAGTGGAAACCCGAGATGGCCCCGCAGGCGATTGTGATGAACATGAAGGGGAAGATGCTCCCTGGGATTACCGGCCCCCCGCCAGAGGCGAACCTCGTTACGGCCGGCATGTGGATCTCGGGGGCCATGAATATCACCCCCGCGGCAAGGAGCAACACGGTGCCTATCTTCATGTAGGTGGAGAGATAGTCACGCGGGCAAAGGAGCATCCACACGGGCAATACGGAGGCTACAAAGCCGTAGGAAGCGAGCACCCAGATGAGGGTGGACCTTTCGAGGCTGAAGAAGGGCTCCAAAGAGGTGCCCTTTACGTAACCGCCGGCTATGACGGCTGCAAGGAGGAGCGCCACCCCTATTACGCTCACCTCGATTACGCGCCCGGGCCGGACCCTGTAGAGGTAAAGGCCCATGAAGAGGGCTATGGGGATGGTGGTGAATATTGTGAAGGTCCCCCAGGGGCTCCTGTAGAGGGCGTTCACCACGGCGAGCCCGAGCCCGGCGAGGGCGACTATGATTATGAAGAGTATGGCGATGGCGGCCGTAAGCCCCGCAACGGGGCCCACCTCCCGTCTGGCCATGCCGGCGAGCGACGAGCCGTCCCTCCTCACAGAGGCGGCGAGTATCACCATGTCGTGCACTGCCCCGCCGAAGGCGGCCCCGATTAGTATCCACAGGAAACCCGGGAGGTAGCCGAACTGCGCGGCGAGCACCGGGCCTATGAGGGGCCCGGCCCCGGCTATGGCGGCGAAGTGGTGGCCGAAGAGCACGAGCCGATGGGTGGGGTGGTAATCCTTGCCGTCGTTAAACTTCAGGGCCGGGGTCTTACGCCTGTCGTCGAGAGCGAGGACCCTGGTGGCTATGAAGGCGCCGTAAAGCCTGTATATGATGACGAAGAAACACCCCGCGGCTACTATGAGCCACAACGCGTTTACCGTCTCGGCGGGGCTTATGACCTTTGTCGCAACGCCGAAGGAGAAGGCGAAGGCGCAGGCAAGCACTACCGTTATCGCGTGAGAGGGTTTTATCAACATGTCCCGTGACTTCCTGCAAAAGGGTGCAGGAAATATTCTAAGACATGAAGACTCATGGTGTCAACACCGTTGACTTCCGATGGTTTACGAAGGGTTTACCTTGAGTACGCCGGTGGGGTCAGCTCCGCTGGGACAACCTCGCCCCTGTGCCTTACTTGCTCATGGAATTTAGGAAGTCCTTGTTGCTCGGGGTGTTCTGGATCTTGTCGAGGAGGAACTCCATGCTCTCTATGGGGTTCAAGGGCTGGAGGACTTTCCTCAATATCCAGATCCTGTTGAGCTCTTCCTTGGACAGCAGCAGATCCTCTTTTCTCGTCCCCGATTTGTTCAGGTCTATGGCGGGGAAGATCCTCCTCTCAGAGAGTTTCCTGTCGAGGACTATCTCCATGTTGCCCGTGCCCTTGAACTCCTCGAATATCACCTCGTCCATCCTGGAGCCCGTGTCTATGAGGGCGGTGGCTATGATGGTGAGGCTCCCGCCCTCCTCTATGTTCCTCGCGGCGCCGAAGAACCTCTTCGGCTTATGGAGCGCGTTAGAGTCAACGCCTCCGGAAAGCACCTTGCCGCTCGGTGGCACCACCGCGTTATAGGCCCTCGCCAGACGCGTTATCGAGTCGAGGAGTATTACCACGTCCTTCTGGTGCTCGACGAGCCTCTTCGCCTTCTCTATCACCATCTCCGAGACCTGGACGTGTCGCTGCGCAGGCTCGTCGAAGGTTGAGCTTATGACCTCTCCCTTTACCGACCTCTCCATGTCCGTCACCTCCTCGGGCCTCTCGTCGATGAGGAGCACGATGAGGACGGCCTCCGGATGGTTCGTGGTGATGGAGTTGGCCACCTTCTGGAGGAGCATGGTCTTGCCCGCCCTGGGGGGCGAGACTATTAGGCCCCTCTGACCCTTACCGATGGGCGTGAAGAGGTCCATTATCCTCATGGAGAGGTCGGGCTTGACCTTGGTCTCGAGGAGTATCTTCTCCTGGGGATAGAGGGGGGTGAGGTTGTCGAAGAGTATCTTCTCCCTGGCGATCTCCGGGTCCTCGTAGTTCACCTGCTCGACCTTCAGGAGCGCGAAGTACCTCTCGCCCTCCTTGGGGGGTCGTATCTGGCCGGAGACGATGTCCCCCGTCCTCAGGTTGAACCTCCTTATCTGGGAAGGCGAGACGTATATGTCGTCGGGGCCCGGCAGGTAGTTGTAGTCAGGGGCCCTCAGGAACCCGAAGCCGTCGGGAAGCGTTTCGAGAACGCCCTCGCCGTATATCATCCCGTCCTGCTCGCTCTGTGACTGGAGGAGGGCGAATATGAGGTCCTGCTTCCGCATGCTGGAGGCGCCTTCTATATTGTATTTCTTGGCGAGCTGGGTAAGGTCGTTGATCTTCTTCTCTTTAAGTTCCTTTAAGTTCATAGAATACTCCTGTGGGTTTTACGCGCGGAAATAGACCGATAGCGGTCATGGCGCAATAAGGATTTATAGATTTTTTATTTATAGATTTTTTCCGAGAGATTGTACACTCTGTGGTTTTAGTTCCTCTGGGCTTAAATCTTTACGGATTGAAGCTTACGAGGCATGAGTTTTACAGCGAACGACTCGAATGAAAGGTAACTCGAATTTAGCATGGTTGTAAAAAGCTGTCAACACCTTTTTACCCGCGCCCCACGCCCCTAAGCCGAGAGCTTCCCGTAAAGGGACCTTGTCTGGGCGATGGTCTCGGCGGCATCTGCGCTGTTGTCTATTACGAAGTCCGCTCTGGCCCTTTTCTCCTCGATGGGCATCTGCGCCCTTATGCGAGCGAGCGCCTCGGCCTCGGCAAGCCCGTCCCTTTTCATCATCCTCTCCATCTGAGCGCTCTCGTCGGCGTAAACGACTACGACGGCGTCCATCTCTTTATAGAGCCCAGACTCCATGAGGAGCGCGGCGTCCACGACTACAAGAGGGCTCTTCTCCCTGAGCTCTTCCACCTCTTGCCTTATCCTCTTTCTTATCTCGGGGTTCGTAATCCCGTTAAGGACCTTTAGCTTCTCGGGCTCCGAGAAGACGACGTGGCCGAGGGCCTTCCTGTCTATGGCGCCGTCCTCCTTCAATATCCCTCTGCCGAAGAAACCGACGACCCCCTCATAGGCCGGCTCGCCCGGGCGGAGGACCTCCCTTGCTATGACGTCGGCGTCCACCACGGACGCCCCGAGCCTTTTCAATTCCGCCGAGACGAGACTCTTGCCAGAGGCCGCCCCTCCCGTGAGTCCCACGACCATCTCTATAGAACCCTCCTCTACTACGCGAGCATTATGAAACTCAACTGCCTGCCCGTCTCCTTTTCCTTCCTGTAAGAGAAAAAAATATCGCTCCTGCACGAGGTGCAGGGCCCCGCCGTCTCTATGCCGGACTCGTGAAGGCCGGCTGAAACGAGGGCCTCCACGTTCGCCATGGCCAGGTCGAGATAGAGCATCCCGTCCCTCTCGACAAAGAAGTCGGGCTCCACGCCCAGGCCCCTCTCGAACTCCCGGTAAACCTCCTCGCCCACTGAGTAGCAGCATGGCCCTATGTGGGGGCCGATTGCGGCGACGATGTCTCGGGGGCTGGAGCCGAACCTTGTTCGCATCTCCCCTACGGCCTTGCCGGATATCCCCAGGGCTGTGCCCTTCCTGCCCGCGTGCACCGCCCCTGCCGCCCCCTTAACCGGGTCAAGGAGGAGTACGGGCAGACAGTCAGCCGTGAGAACCCCTATGGCGACCCCCTTTTGGGCCGTCAGGACGGCGTCGGCCTCGGGGGCCTCTT
>DATEAM010000061.1:0-7629 GCA_035288385.1 Thermodesulfobacteriota bacterium | reverse complement strand
CCTTTTTGAAAAAAGGTTTCCTCAAACTCCTTCCAAAAACTTTTAGCTGTTTATCCCCTGGAGGGAGACCCCCTCTTGCGCGAATTTCATCTTTGGGGGGTCTGCCTCCAGGGGATAGCCATAAGTCTTTGAAGGGGGTCTGGGGGAAACTTTCTTCAGAAAGTTTCCCCCAGTCAGTAACACTATAAGGTTCACCATGGAACTTTGTCAAGACAAATCCCCCGCTTCCGCTTTTCAACATTTTTTTACTTTTAACTTAACATTTCCTTTTTTTCGTATATAATAAGTTAACCGGGCGGCCTTCGAAATCGCGTATAAAGCCGCCTCAATGCACCCCGGTTTTTCACCTCCCGGCATAAACTCATCCAGGCAGGAATCCCCCTTCTCGAAAACACATCCCTCATCACCGGTTTAATCTCTTTACAGGTCCTATGGTCCTTGAGGCCCGGTGTCCACGGGGTCTCGAACCAAAGGGGGACGTCATGAAGAGGTCCGCCCTCGTGGAGAGGGATTTCAAGCTCAGGTTCGGTCTCAAGCTCTGCCTTCTTATCGTGGTGGGGATGTTCGCCCTTACGGCCGTCCTCTACCTCGTCACGACAAAGACCCTCGGCGCCTCTTACGGCGAGGCGATTTACGCCATTTACGCCCTCAGGATAAACATCTTCTCCCTCGTCTTCGCCTCCTTCTACTCCATCTTCATACTCATGGTAATAACCCTGCTCATAGCCGCCATATCGGTCTTTTTCTCGCACAAGATGGCGGGCCCCATATACAGGCTCGAGAAAAACCTCGACCTCGTGGGCTCGGGCGACCTGACGGTTCTTACCAGGTTCAGGGCAACGGACCAGCTCTCTCCCCTTGCCGAGGAGAAAAACCGGATGGTCAGGTCTCTTAACCACACCGTGAGGAGCACGGGTGAGGCCCTCTCGGATATAGAGGCGGTCGAGAAGAGGCTTTTTTCCCTCCTCGCCGGGAAGGAACTCGACGTAAAGGCCCTGGTCGAGGAGATGCAGGGGCTCAAGTTCGGCATAGAGGAGCTTAAAAAGGCCGCCTCCGGCGTCAAGGTAGGCGGTAAGTAGTCCGGGGGGCGGGGGCCGGATAGGGCCGGGGGCGTGGGCAAAGCGGGGGCGAAGGGGGTGAAGGGGGCCAAGGGGGGTTGCGGGCGATGGGGGTGGTAGGGGGCGATGGGCATGGAGCTAAAAGGGGCCTCGATTGGTGGGGTCGGAGGGGATAGGCTGGTTTGGGAGCGAACCGCACCTCCCATAAGGTCATAAACTCAGGGTTGGAATTGAAAAAGGCCGTTTGCCTTATAGTCACAACGCTCGTTGTGGTCCTCTTTGCCGGTTACGTATCCTCGGTATGGGAAAGTTACCATGACTTTGAAGGCAGGTGCCTGGACTGCCACCTCTACGAGCCCGAAAGGGGGGGCGCCGCCCCGACGTTCGTAAAGGACATAACCCTTATGTGTGTCGAGTGCCACGAGGAGTTCAGGGATATGTCGCATCCCGTGGACATGGTGCCGGCCATGGAGGTCCCCGGGGTCTTCCCCCTCGACTGGAAGGGCACCATAACGTGCGCCACCTGCCACCCGGTGCACAAGAAGGGCTTCGGCGACTTCCGTTTGAGGGTCGCCGCCGTGGGGGAGGGGTTTTGCGTATACTGCCACTTCGACATGGAGAACGACCTCCACAAGGTCGGCATAGGGAGCGCGCATACCTCGAGCGTGGTAAACGTGGGGTATGACGTCCTCGACCTTAACGTAACCCTCGACGACCTTTCGTTGAAGTGCCTCGCCTGCCACGACGCGGTCTTCGGGGTGGAGTCCCTCGTGGAGAACAAGACCCTCGGTTTTCACGTGGCGGGAACAATAGGACTGAGCCACCCCGTGGGCGTCAGCTACATAGAGGCGAAACGCAAGTACAAGGCGGCTTACAGGGACCTGGACGAGCTGCCCGGCGAGATACAGCTCTACGGCGGCATCGTCGGCTGCGGCAGCTGCCACAACCCCTACTCCAGCCGGCACGACCAGCTCGCCATGAGTAACGAGGGCAGCCGCCTGTGTCTTGCGTGCCACGTAAAGTAAAAAAAAGGGGGGGCCGAGCATGGGGCGGGGGCGGGGGCGGGCGTTGGGTGAAAAGGGTTTTAACGGCCCCTTAACCCCCCTTTAACATCAATGTATTAAAAAGCATTGTATTAATAAGTATTAATAAGAATAGTCGAAGGTTGAATATTCCGCCGAGTTATGGTAGTTTCTTAGGGGTGTGGATATGGGATCTTATCCCTGGTACCGGAGACGTAATTATTTTATAAAAAAGGGCCTCCAGGGACGCTTCGTCCTCGGTTTTTCGGTGCTCGTGCTCTCGGGGTTCCTGCTAAACCTCCTGGGCGTATATTTTTTGATTGACAGGGAGCTTGCAGCGGGGTTATATAAGGTCCACCTCAAGATACGCACTACCTCCGAGCTTGCGCTGCCCGTTATCTGGAGGCTGGGCATAATAACCGTGCCGGCGATTGTAGTAATCGCGGCTCTCATCGGGTACCGTCTCACCAGCAGGATCGAGATTCCGCTCCTGGGCTTCATGGACGCCATGAGAAAAACCGGAGAGGGGGATTTCACAAGGAGGCTCGGCGACGGCTTCGATAATTTAAGGGAAGTTTCCGACAGGTTCAACAGGCTCGGGGCTCGCCTTGAGAGGAGCTTTTGCACGGTAAAGGCGGCGGCAGAGGCCCTTGAAGGTGGTTTTAAGGAGCTTGACCATCTGGCCACCAGACCCGGGGGACCGGACAGGGAGGGACTCGTAAGAACCCTCGAGGGGATTTCCGAGGAGAGAAATAAAGCGGCTAAAGAGATTTCGAGGTTCAAGGTCTGAGACTCTAACCACTCATGAGAATATGCAGCAGGGAATGTCGGGAATAAAAAGGTTATCTGCGCTCCTAACCCTCCTATTATGCTCTACCCTTTTGTCGCCGGGGTCGGCCCTGGCCGACTGGCCGATGTTTCTCGGCGACGGGGTCCACTCCTCAAAGGCGGCAAAGGGTCCCACTCCCCCCCTGGAGCTTAAGTGGAAGTTCACGACAGGGGGCCCGGTCTACTCCTCCCCGGTAGTCTACAAGAACAAGCTCTTTATAGGCTCTTACGACAAAAAACTCTACGCCCTCGATGCGCGCTCCGGGGAGCTTCTCTGGAGCTACTCCACCGAAGGGGAGATCCTCTCCACGCCAGCCGTGGACGACAACACCGTTTACTTCGGCTCAAAGGACGGAAAACTCTACGCCATCAACACGAAAGACGGGAAACCCGCATGGAGCTTTGATACGGGGGGCGGGGTCATGACCTCTCCCGTAGTTGTCGACGGGGTGGTGTACATAGGTTCGAACGACCTCCACTTGTACGCCATAGACGCACGGGAAGGCAAGAGTCTCTGGAAGATGAAGATCCTCGATTACAACAAGTACAGCGGCATATACTCATCGCCCGCATACTTTGACGGCGCGGTCATATTCACCGGTAAAAACGGCGTCATCTACTCCCATGACGGGAAGACGGGCGGCAGGAACTGGACGGCCAAGACATTTTCCTCAATCTATTCCTCGCCGGTCATAGCCGACGACACGCTCTATATTTCCACCTACGAGAGGATGCTTTACGCCATAGACGTCAAAACGGGCAAATTCAAATGGAGGAAGAAGCTCGACCGGGAGATCGTCTACGCCTCGCCCGTGGTTACCGGCGACAGGATCTACATCGCCTACAAGAACGGCCACCTCAAGGCCTACGACAAGAAACGTTTCAGGCAGGTCGAGGACTACGGGTTCCCGGCCCCCATAAACTCCACTCCGGTGGCGACCCCCGAGGGCTTTATCTTCTTCGGATGCGACGACGGAAAGCTTTACGCGCTGGACGTCATACTCGGGGAGGTCGTATGGAGCTACAAGACCGCCGGCCCCATACACTCCTCTCCCGCGGTGACTAAGGACGCCGTCTATATAGGCTCCCGGGACGGAAACGTATACGCCTTCGAGCGCTGAGGGCTTCGCGGGACTGAAGGACTGAAAAAAAGGGTGCTTTCATGTTCACGGTGATCAACAGGTTTATAAGACCCGCTTTAGTGGCCGCGGCGCTTTTGCTCGTCGCCGGCGCGGGCTTCTCCCAGGACAAGGGCGACGAGCCCGTCGGGGCGCCTCCCTATACGAGGGACGAGGCGTTGAAGACCATAATGAACCCTCACGAACAGATTGGCGACGAGGGCTATATACTCTGGGACCGTTGTCTCATATGCCACAGGGAAGTGCCGGATACAGACAAGAACAAGAGGATAGAGGACGTTAAGCTCCGCTTCGAAGGAGACCTCAAGTGGATGTGCCTGAGCTGCCACAATGTCATAAAGCACCCCGCCGCGGTGGGCGTGAGCGCGGCCCTGGGCGGCTCGAAAGCCCCCAACCACCTGGTAGAGCCTCCGAAGGAAAAACACCTCAACTTGAGGCTCATTCAGAAGGACGTCCCGGCCTACGTCCCCCTCGAGCCGGAAACGGGGAGGATCTTCTGCGCCACCTGCCATAACCCCCACGAAAGGGGTGTGATCTACGGCAGGGGCGACTGGGGGGCCGATTACGTCAACAGACTGAGGACATACGGGCTTGATATATGCCAGTACTGTCACAGGAAATAGAGCTGCGGGTGCCTTTTATGCAAAAAAAAACCCTGCTGAAAGAGCTTCCGGAACCTGTTCCGCCGCCCCATGCCCCCCATGCCCCACGGTCCACCCGGCCCGCTGCCGCGGAAAAGGCGTCCCCCCGGTCCTTTAAAAGAATCGCCGTCTGCTGTTTAACGCTCCTGGTAATCCTCGGCGCCATTTCAGGCTGCGCTTCGAGGCCGGTGGCAGAAGACGAACTGGCCCCGCAAACGCCGCTCATATGGCCGGGGCCCCCGGCGCCGGCGCGCATAGTCTACATAAGGTCCATCTCCAGTCCAGACGACATCGGGGCGAAAAAGGGCATATTCGGCAGACTCGTGGAGTTCGTCCTCGGCAAGGGGTTTAACAATATAATAAAGCCCTACGGGGTCGCCACGGACTCGGCCGGAAGGATGATGGTCGCCGACACCGCCTTCAAGAGGATACACATATTCGATCTGAAGGAGGGGAAGTACTCCTACATAGACTCCGCCGGCGACCTTGCCCTCAACTCCCCCATCGACGTGGCCGTGGACCCGGAAGACAACATCTACGTATCGGATTCCGATTCGGGAAAGCTCCATGTCTATAACAAGAAGGGCCGCTACCTCTTCTCCATGGACGCGGGAAAGAGACCCACGGGGATCGCCATAAACCCGGAGCTCGGGCATATCTACGTCGTGGACACCCCCTCGCACCAGTTGAAGGTCTTCGACCTGGAGGGAAAGTCCATAAGGACCTTCGGGGGCTGGGGCAACGGTCCCGGGCAGTTCAACCACCCGGTGGACGTCTTCATAGACGCAAAGGGCGACGTCTACGTGACGGACTCGATGAATTACAGGGTGCAGATATTCGACAAGAGGGGCAAGTACCTGACCTCCTTCGGCCACCACGGCGACGGCACAGGGGACTTCGGCAGACCAAAGGGCGTGGCCGTGGACGCGGACGGCAACATATACATAGCCGACGCCCTCTTCGACACCGTGCAGATATTCTCGCGTAACGGCGATTACCTCCTGAGCTTCGGGACCCTCGGAGCCGGACGCGGCATGTTCTGGATGCCCGGGGGCCTTTACATAGATTCGGGCGACAGGATCTATGTGGCCGACTCGTATAACCGCAGAATACAGATATTCGAGTACCTCGGCGACAGCGAAGTCGCCGCGCCTTAGGCCAATTGAGTCTTTTCGGCGTCATTCCAATTCGCAGGGGAGTGGATGATATTGGGCCTTTTTAACCGGAAAAAAACAGAGGCAAAAGCCGCGTCAGCAAGGGCGCGGCACGGTAGAGGTTTGCCGGGGCCCGGGGACCGGTCGCTTTGCGCAGCGAAGGCGTATGTAAGACCCTGGAAGCTTATCGTCCTGGCCCTTGTTTTTTCCCTGTCGGCGCCGGGGATATCCATGGCCCTTGTGGGCAAGAGCAGGCACAACTTCGGCAGCCTCTCCCCGGCGGAGGTGAAGTCCCCGGACAATACCGAGATATGCGTATTCTGCCACACGCCCCACAACTCCAAGCCCGAGACGCCCATCTGGAACAAGGAGCTCTCGGGCGAGAACTACGACGTCTATCAGAGCGAGACCATGGTGGCCCCGGTGGGCCAGCCCACGGGCTCGTCCAAGCTCTGTCTTTCGTGCCATGACGGGACGATAGCCGTGGGCTCGCTCCTTAACCTCCCCGGCATAGCCACTACCGGCACCTTCGCGGTAACGGGGCCGGGCGTGACCCCCGAGGGCAAGATCAGCCCCACATCCACCTCTTACATAGGCACCGACTTGAGAGACGACCACCCCATCTCCTTCGACTACGCCCAATCCTATCCCTCGAACACGGAGATAAAATCCGACACCGCGCTCCCCTCGGAGGTAAAGCTCGACAGGAACAACAACATCCAGTGCACGAGCTGCCATGACGCGCACGGGACCGATTTCCCGAAGTTCCTCGTGGCGGCCTACGAGGGGGGAGGCCTGTGTACGGCCTGCCACGACAAAAGGTACTGGGACACCCTGCCCTCCATACACAGGGACTCCACGGCGACTTGGAACGGGCAGAACGAGAACCCCTGGCACGAGGACATGGGCGCGGCGGGCTATTCCGACGACACCCCCCAGCTCCACAGCTGCATGGCCTGCCACCGCTCGCACGGAGGGGCCGCGGGGATGAACCTCCTGAAGGGCACGAACCCGGGCACGGGCGCAATCGAGGATGAAGAGTGGACGTGCCTCAACTGCCATAACGGCAACGTGGCCTCCAAGGACATGGAGCCCCTTTTCGACTACCTTTCAAGGCACGACGTAAAGGGCGTATACGCCTCCCACACCCCTGCGAGGGAAAACCCCGGAGACCCCGCGCGCGAGACCTCGACGAACCTCGGCTTGAACAGGCACGCTGAGTGCGTCGACTGCCATAACCCCCACGGGGTCCGGAACGGGAACCACGAAATCGGAGGGATCAACGGGAACATCATCGGCGCCAACTCGCTGGGCGGCTGGGGAGTAAAGCCCGACACATGGCCCGTCGCCGGGGAGAAGGCCCTCAGTTACCTTGAGGTGGACTTTACCACCCTCGCCCCCGGAGGGGACAACCTCGAGGGCTACCTATGCATAAAGTGCCACTCCTATTACGCCTATGGGGACATCCCCCCGAGCGTGCCCTCGGGCAACGCCGACGGCTCCTATGTGCTCGAGTCCGACGCTACGGAGGACTTCAACCCCAACAACAAGAGCTTCCACCCCGTATTCGACCAGGGGATGAACCGGCCGCCCTCGACGGCCAACCCCAACTGGCCCGCTAACGGCCTCGGGCTCACCAACACCTTCAGGTACGTGGACTGGCCTGAACTGGGGGGCAGGACCGATTGGTACAGGGTGACCCACGACTCGCGGATGACGTGCACCGATTGCCACGGCACGGGCCTCTCTACAGACCCCCAGGGCCCGCACGGCTCGGACAACAGATG
>DATEAM010000060.1:0-2029 GCA_035288385.1 Thermodesulfobacteriota bacterium | reverse complement strand
TCCTTAGAGAGGTACTCGAAGGCGGAGGCCAACTCGCCGTGGAATATCCTGTCGCCCGCTTTTAAAAACCTGTCCGCGGGGGCGTAAACGCCTCTAACCTCGTCGGAGATGCTCAACATGGGGGAGAGGAGGCCGGAGAAGTAGGCCTGCCATGAGGTAAGCTCTATCCCCTCCCTCGCGTACCTTATCGCCGGGGCCATGATGGTGGCGAGCGGGAGGGTGCAGTGGTTTTTATGGACCTCAGAGAGGCCGGCGAAGACGCCCGGCACCGCGGCCGAACCCTCTCCTATGTGCACGCCCTGTCTCGCTCCGGCGAAGTCGATGGAAACGGAAAAAAACCCCTTTTCCCTTTTTCTGATATCCCCGAGGCCGAGGCCGGGGACGTTTACGAAGAAGTCGTAGACGAGTGTGGCCCCCTCGCTGGTGTGGGCCATGAGAAACCCGCCTCCTCCCGGGCTCGTGAGAGCCGACTCGGCGACGAAGGAGGCGAAGCAGGCGGCCACTGCGGCGTCGAAGGCGTTGCCTCCGGCCTCGTACATCTCGATACCCGCCCTGGCTGTGAGCTCGTGGCCCGCGGATATTATCCCCTTCAACTCCCCTCCCCCCTCTCCTCCCCCGCGAGAATCTCTTCCGCGAGCCTTTCCTTCAAGTCCCTTACGACCTCCTTAAGGTCCCCGGTCTCCTTCCAGACCTTGAGCTGCCTCGAGGCCCCGGTGCCGTTTTTAAGGATATCCTCCACGCCTTTGAGGTATTCGATGGAGCCGAGCCCCAGGGAGTCCGGCTCGACCCACTCGAGGAGCTTCATCACGGCGTCCTTCACATTTATCGTAGTGCCCCCGTTGGGCCCCAGGAACTCTCCTTCCACGCCGTACCTGCAGGCCCGCCACTTGTTCTCCCTCGTTATCGCCGAATGGGGCCTCAGATAATTCACCTTGCCGTCGTACTCGTCGCTGAAACGCTTTACGAGGGCCTGGATAAGGGCCGTTATGCCGAGCGTCTCCTTAAGCGTGGAGGGGATGTCGCATATGCGGACCTCTATGGTGCCGAAGTCAGGGTGGGGGCGCACGTCCCACCAGAGCTCCCGTATGGTCTTTATTGTCCCTGTTGCGAGGTAGTTGTTGACGAGTTTCGTATAGTCCGAAAAGTCATGGAAGTAGAAGGGGAGCCCGGCCGCGGGGAGGTTCTCGAAGACCTTTGTCCTGTAGGACATGAGACCCGAGTTCATGCCCTCCCAGAATGGGGAGTTGGTGGACAGGGCAAGTAGATGGGGGAGGTAGTAGAGGAGCCTGTTCATTATGTATATGCACCTCTCTCCTCCCTCCACGCCCACGTGGACGTGGAGCCCGAAGATGTTGAACCTGCGCCCCACCATCTGGAGGTTCTCAAGGAGCTGCATGTAGCGCCTGTCCTCGGTTATCTCCTGGTCTCTCCAGAGCGAAAAGGGGTGGGTGGAGGCGTAGCAAAGGAGTGTGGAGTGTTTTTCCGCGGCCCTTATAACCGCCCTCACCTTCTCCCTCAGGTCCTCATCGGCCTCGGCCACAGTCGAGCAGACCCCGGAGATGACCTCGAGGTTAGACATCATGAGCTCGTGCTTGATGGATTCGCCGTATTCCGTGAGGGAGTCCATTATCCTCGAAGAGGTCTGCACAAGGCCGAGGCTTTCCCTGTCGAGAAGCTGGGTCTCGAGCTCCACGCCAAGGGTAAAACCCTCTGAATCGTTGAATTTTATTTCCATGTTTTTTTTGAGGGGAACTTTTTGCAAAAAGTCCCCCTCTAACTCCCCTCAAAAACTTTATGCTATTTATCCCATGAGCGGGAGACCCATCTGGCGGGGAATTTCTTTCACGGGGTCTCCCGCTCATGGGATAGCCAAAAGTCTTTGGAAGGGGGGTTTGGTGGGGAACCTTTCTTCAGAAAGGTTCCCCCCCAAAATTAACATTTTTGTTTTGACAAATCAACAGAAAGGAAGGCAGTGCGGACTCTTGAGGGGTGATAGCCAAAAGTCCTTGAAAGGGGGGGGTCCGGGGGG
>DATEAM010000059.1:0-4151 GCA_035288385.1 Thermodesulfobacteriota bacterium | reverse complement strand
ACCTTTCTTCAGAAAGGTTCCCCCCCGGAGAAAGGTTCCCCCCCCAGGGCCTCCATGAAGTCCCGGGCCTTGAGGATCGTCTCCTCGTATTCCTCTTCCGGGACGGAGTCGGCCACAATACCGCCTCCCACGTGGAGGTAGACGACCCCTTCCTTATATACGGCGGTCCTTATGGCCATGGAGAAGTCCATGTCCCCGGAGAAGTCCACCCAGCCGATGCCCCCGGTGTATACCCCCCTCGGCACGGTCTCGAGCTCGTCTATGATCTCCATCGCCCTTATCTTGGGCGCGCCGGTTACGGAGCCCCCGGGGAAGGCGGCCTTGAGGCACTCCACCGAGTCGAGGCCCTCTCGCACTGTGGCCCGCACCGTGGAGACCATGTGGTGGAGGTGGGTGAAGGTCTCTATCTTTTCGAACTCCACGACCTCGACTGAGCCTGTAACGGAGACTTTGCCGAGGTCGTTCCTCTCGAGGTCCACTATCATGACGTGCTCGGCCCTCTCCTTGGGGCTTGCCTTGAGCTCTTCCACAAGGCTCTGGTCTTCGGCCGGGGTCTTGCCCCTTGGGCGCGTGCCCTTTATGGGAGAGGTCTCCATGACTCGTCCCTTGACCTTTAAAAGCCTCTCCGGGGTGTTGGAGATTAGCTGGAAGGAGCCGAAGTCCATGAAGGAGCCGAAGGGGGTGGGGTTCGCCGCTGCGAGCCTATCGTAGAGAGTAAGCCCGTCCCCGTGAGGAAAGGGCAGCTCGAGCCTCTGGGATATGTTTATCTGGTAGATGTCCCCGGCCGAGATGTACTCCTTCGCCCTTTTTATCGAGTCCATGTACTGAGGCCTGGTAACGTTGGACCTCATGGCGTATAAGGGGCCGGGCAAGGCGGCGTCAGCGGAGGCGGCCTTATCCGGGCGGGGCGATGAGACAAGCCCTTTTATCCTTTTATACTGCTCCGTGACGGTCTCTTGAGAGACGAGGAAGCCTTCCTTTTTCATATGGTCGTAGACGTAGACGGTGGGATAAATGCCGAGTACGCACTCAGGGAGCCCGAGGCCCTTTTCCCGGCGCTCGGAAGAATTCCTCCCCTCGAAGAGCCGGTCCTTGAGGTCGTAGGCGAAATAACCCACCACGCCCCCGTTAAAGGGGAAGGGCCCCTGGACCCCGGGTCTCGAAGAGCCGAGTATCTCGGAGAGGGTCTCGAAGGGGTCTTGTCCACGGGCCTTGTCCGGCGAGGCGATGGATGGGGAGGGGGGCGCTCCATAACGGACGGTGACGGTTGTCCCGGCGACGTCCGTTTTTATTATTAAGGAAGGCTCTGCCCCCGCGTAGGTGTACCAACCCCCCCCGTCACTTCCGCCCCCCCCGCCTCCTTCGAAGAGGAAGGGCTGCTCAAGGCCCCTTATGGCCTTGAAGGCATCAATGGGCGCGATTTTGCCCAGTGGCTCTACTCTCATTATTTTTACTTCCCCATGTGAAGGTTTAATATAAGATATATTTTTTTTGTCCCGCGGTCAACTGTAAGACTCCCGGGGGATGCATTTCGGGGGGAAGCGCACCTGAGGCGCGCGGAAAATAAGGATGAATTTTCCGAACGCTTATAGTATATTTGAATAAATCACGAGAAGCCTGGAGGATTTGGATTGAGGAGAAAGACCCGCAAGATATTCGTGGGCAGGGTCCCCGTAGGGGGCGGCGCTCCGGTAAGCGTTCAGTCCATGACGAACACGAATACCGCCGATGTGGAGGCCACTATTTCCCAGATAAAGGCCCTTGAGGAGGCGGGCTGCGAGATAGTTCGCGTGGCGGTGCCGGATGAGGAGGCCGCCGCCGCCCTCGGCCAGATAAGGAAGAGGATCGGGATACCGCTCATAGCGGACATCCACTTCGACTGGAGGCTCGCCATAAGGTCCGTTGAAGAGGGGGTGGACGGCCTGAGGCTTAACCCCGGCAATATCGGCTCAAAGGAGCGCATAAAAGAGGTGGTAGGGGCCGCGAAGGAGCGCGGGGTGCCGATACGGATAGGCGTGAACGCCGGTTCCCTCGAAAAAGACATCTCCGGCCGATACGGCCATCCGACGGCGGAGGCCCTCGTTGAAAGCGCCATGCGGCACATCAGCATCCTCGAGGAGATGGACTTCCGCGAGATAAAGGTATCTCTCAAGGCATCGAGCGTCCCCCTTACGATAGAGAGCTACAGGCTCCTCGCGGAAAAGGTGGATTACCCCTTCCATATAGGCATAACAGAGGCCGGGACGTATTTTTCCGGCACGGTGAAATCCTCCGTGGGCCTCGGTGTCCTGCTTTCCGAGGGGATAGGGGACACCCTCAGGGTATCCCTCACGGCAGACCCCGTGGACGAGGTGAGGGTGGGCTGGGAGGTGTTGAAGGCCCTTGAGCTGAGGAAGAGGGGAGTAAATATCGTATCGTGCCCGACGTGCGGGAGGTTGAAGTTCGACTGCGCCGCCGTGGCCTCGGCCCTCGAAAAGAGGCTATCCCATATAGAAGAGCCCCTTAAGGTAGCCGTAATGGGCTGCGTGGTAAACGGCCCCGGAGAGGCGGTGGCCTCGGACGTGGGCGTGGCCGGGGGAGACGGCGTGGGGCTCATATACGTAAAGGGAAGGCCCTTGAAGAAGGTAAAGGAGGCGGAGATAATAGACGTGATGGTATGCGAGATAGACAGGGTCTTACGCGAGAGGAGAGGGGCCTCGTGAGGTTTTCACCTGTAATACGGCAACGGCTGACCTCGCCCCCCATGCCTTTTAGAAAGACGCCCCATCCCCCGAACAAGCGCCCTCTCTTTGGAGAGGGTTTTTTATTTCAAGGGGGCCGCGCCTGACAGAAAATACCCTCTTCCATCTCGGAAACACTCGAAAACCAGATGTTACGAAATGGTAACATATATATCTTATTGATTTTCAAGGTAAAAATAAAAACACTGCTCTTCTCATTACGGAAACGTAACACCAGGGCCTTCTCTAAGACACTATCCCTCCAGGACGTCCGTTTAAAATTTTTTTGGAAAATCAAAGTGTTAAGACCGATGTGTGGGGCCTCAGGGTCATTTGGTATGCATATTGCGTATAATCATAGTGGTTATCCCGATTACATTCATATGACGGACAAAAGGCGGTAGACACGGTATGCGCAACGGGGTTCCTTATTTCCAATAAGGCCGCACGAGCTCCTTTTTTCTGCATACAGGTTTTTCCGGAGAGGAGGTGGTCACAACCGGTAGTTGCAGATTAACGCTCAGGCATAATATTTAAGCTCTTCGGGGCCTCGATTTTTTCATGGCCCCGCGATCCGTGACCGGAATCGGTTGTCCCTCGATTCGCGGCACATTATACCCGGAGGTTGACGTAATGAAAATAATGGTATGTCATGACGGCTCCGAGTCAGCTCAGTTCGCCCTCGAAAAGACCCTCGAGCTCTTCAGGCGTGAAAAGCCGGAGATAATCCTGCTGACCGTAGTCGAGGAGCCGCTCGATGCGAGCATGGAGAACGAGGAGATATTCCAGAGGTATCGCCAGGAACGCCACGACTTCCTTATAAAGACATCGAACGAGGTGGCGGACAAGGGTTTTGAAGTGGACGCCATACTCGCCGTGGGAGACCCGAGGCGGATGATACCCGAGGCCGTCGAGAACAAGTCGCCCGACGTCCTCGTCGTCGCCAGGCGTGGGGCAGGCGGCATGGCGAAGATGCTCCTCGGGAGCGTGAGCGCCTACCTCTTACGCCACGTCCAGTGCCCGGTGCTCGTATTCCACAAGTGATACGCATCTGAGGAAGCCAGGCCGGGAGATTTAAACTTACAGCTAACAGGAGGTCACCCAAAAAATGCATGTATCCGATCTGTTCCTGTACAAGAACAAAGAGATAAAGGCGCTCCACCTTACGTGGATTGCCTTCTTCATCTGCTTCTACGTATGGTTCAACATGGCGCCCCTGGTCACCACGATGATAAGGGAGACGGGCTGGCTTACGGCCAAGGAGTTGAAGGTCTTCGCCATCTGCAACGTGGCGTTGACCATTCCGGCGCGGCTTCTGGTGGGCATGGCCCAGGACAAGTGGGGCCCGAGGAGGGTCTTTTCGATTCTCATGGTCCTTTGCGCGTTCCCGTGCTTCCTCTTCGCCTTCGGCAACACCTTCACCCAGCTCAT
>DATEAM010000058.1:0-5384 GCA_035288385.1 Thermodesulfobacteriota bacterium | reverse complement strand
TCAAGGTAGTCATGCCCGCCACACCATACGACGCCAAGGGGCTCCTCGTATCGAGCATATACGACGACAACCCCGTCATCATGATAGAGCACAGGTGGCTCTACGAGCACGTGGGTCATCTTCCATCGGAGGTCTACACCGTCCCCCTGGGAAAGGGCATAGTGAGGAGGTCCGGGGGCGACGTCACCATCGTGGCCGTATCCTACATGGTCTACGAGGCCGTAAAGGCGGCCGAGGAGCTCTCTGAAGAGGGGATAGAGTGCGAGGTCGTGGACTTAAGGACGCTTAAGCCCATGGATGCGGAGATAGTCCTCGACTCGGTAAAAAAGACGGGAAGGCTCGTCGTGGCGGACACGGGCTGGCGGGAATGCGGCTTCTCGGCCGAGGTCCTATCCAAGGTCTTCGAGGACGCCGAGACCTTCAACGAACTAAAGGCCCCTGCCGTGCGCGTGGCGCTCCCGGACGTGCCCACTCCGGCGAGCCCGGTCCTCGAGGAGGCCTTTTACCCGGGCAGTATCGACATAGTCGAGGCCGTAAAAAAGGTTTTCACACACTCGAAGGGAGAATGCATAAAGGAAGCAAGCGGCAAGTACCGCACCTGTGACCACGCGACTTAGCTTGATTACACCTCAGGCGAAACCCGGAGCGATGATGGCCGCAACAAGCCCGAGCATATCCGTTATAGTCCCGTGCTATAACGAGGAGAAGAACGTAAGAGGCGCTATCGAGAGCATAGGGAAGGCCCTCTTGAGCGCACCGGGCCCGCGGGGCGGACAGGGGTTATCCGACTACGAGATACTCCTCTTCAACGACTGCTCCACGGACTCCACGGGCGCCATCGCCGATGGGCTCCTTTCAACGGAGCCCCGCCTCAAGGTCATCCACAACCCCAGGAACATGGGCTTCGGCTACAACTATACCGAGGGCGTGAGGCTCGCCTCCAGGGACTACGTCATCATGGTCCCAGGAGACAACGAGATACCCTCCGCTGCCATAGAAGAGGTCCTGAGCCATATCAGCGAGGCCGACATCATAATCCCCTTTACGGCCAACCCCTGGACAAGACCCCTTTCGAGGAGGGTGGTATCGAGGGCCTTCGTCCTCCTCATGAACTCTCTTTTCGGCTTGAGGCTCAGGTACTATAACGGGACCTGCCTCATAAGGGCCTCGATGCTGAAGAAGGTGCCCATGAAGACGTGGGGCTTCGCCTACATGGCCGCTATCCTCGTAAGGCTCCTCCGCACGGGGGCGAGCTTCATAGAGGTGGGCGTCGTGATAAGGCCGAGGGAGTCCGGCAAATCCAAGGCCTTCAGGCCCCGGAACGTAATAAGCGTGGTTGGCGCCTTAGCGGGCCTCTTCTGGGAGGTAAGGGTTTCAGGGAGGTCCCGTTACAAGAGCGCCCCGAGGCGGGTAGCCCCCGCGCTGCCGCAGGCGTAGTTAAGAGGGTTATGAAGATACTCTTCGTTTTAAAAGACGTGGAATACATAGACCCCATGGGGATAATGCTCCTCTCGGCTCTGGCCAAGGAGCGGGGGCACTCAACCGACCTCGCCGTTCTCTCCGATGGGGACCTGTCGAAGAAGGTCCGCAGAATAAAGCCCGACGTGGTCGCCTTCAGCGCCAAAACCGGCGAGCACAAGTACTACCTCGCGGCGAACAACCTCGTTAAGAGGATCGACGCCGGGATAAGGACCGTCATAGGCGGCCCCCATGCAACCTTCTTCCCCGATATAATAAAGGCCCACGACTTCGACGCCCTGTGCGTGGGAGAAGGTGACGACGCCTGGGGCGAGCTCCTCGACGCCTTCGAGACCGGGAATGAGCCCGACGCCATACCCAACATAGTTACGAGAAACAATTTTACGGATAACCCCGTCATACGCCCGAGAAGGAGGGACCTCGACGACCTCCCCTTCCTCGACCGGGAGCTCGTCTATTCGAAGACTCGGCTTTCTCGCTTCCCCATGAGGAGCTTCATGGTCTCGCGCGGGTGCCCCTACAAGTGCACCTACTGCTTCAACCACAAGTACAACCAGCTATACAAGGGCAAGGGGCCGATGTTTTCGAGGATGAGTGTGGAGAGGGTCATCGGTGAGCTAAAGGAATTGAAGGGGCGCTACACCTCGCAGTTCATAAAGTTCTACGACGACATATTCGTCTTCAAGGACGACGAATGGCTCGACGAGTTCTCCTTGAGGTACTCCCGCGAGGTGAGTCTGCCCTTCCACTGCCTCATGAGGGCGAACCTCCTGACGGAGCCGATACTCCTGAAGCTTAAGAAGGCCGGGCTTGCCTCCATCTCCATGTCCATCGAGAGCGGGGCAGACAGAGTGCGTAACGACATCCTTAAGCGCGACATGACGAAGGATACCCTCAGAAGGGCCTTCGCCCTGTGCAAGAAGCACGGGGTGCCCACCTTCTCCAACACCATATTCGCGGTGCCTGGCACGACACTGAAAGATGACATAGAGGGCCTCGACCTGAACATAGAGTGCGGCGTCACCTTAGGAGAGTTCCCGCTCTTCTTCCCCTACCCGAGGACCGAGCTCGCAGAGTACGCCATAGGGGAGGGTTTTTTCGACGGGGACTTCGACAGACTCCACATGAGCTACCAGAGCGAATCCCCGCTTGCGTGCTTTACGAAAAAGGAAAAACGCCTTCAGCGAAACCTGTCGCTCCTTTCCACGGTCTGTCTCTGGAGGCCGTCCCTAAGGGACCTCGTCGTAAAGAGGCTCATAGAGCTCCCGCTAACGAGCCTTTACTTCGTCGCCTACTACCTCGTCAAGGCGTACCTCGTAAAGACGCGCATCTATCCCATGAGGTTCTCGCCCATCGAGACCATGAGGGGCGTATACGAGAGTTTCGTCCTCGAGAAGTTCAAGCACACTGACGAGATATTTACCGGGCAAGGCATGGAAGAGCTGAGGCCTGAGAAAATACTTAAGTCATGAGACTGAGAGACCACGTGATACTCGGAGGCTCCGCCTCCGCGGCGCTTGCGCCGGTATTGGGCGCCGACTTGCTCATCTTCTTCTGCGCCTCCGTGCTCATAGACGTGGACCATTACATCGACTACGTCTGGCACAACGCCTTCAGGGACTTAAGCCCCTCCGGTATGTTCGCCTACCACAGGGTCCTCGAGGGCATGTGGCCGAGGAAGGAATTTTTGAGCCTCGAGGTATTTCATACCGTCGAGTTCCTCGCCGCCCTTTACGCGGCCTCCTGGCTCCTCGCCTCGGGTGCCCTCAGGGCGGTCTTCTGGGGCATGGTCTTTCACGTCCTGCTCGACATTGTATTTCTCTTCAGGCACAGGGCCCTTTTCAAGAGGTCTTATTCCATTACGGAACACCTTGTAAGGACGGCGGTGATGAGGTCCCGGGGGCTGAGGCCCTCGGAGGTATTCGCCGAAGCGGTGGAGATGACGATGGGAGATAAAGCGAACGCGCGTGTGGAACCTATCAAACCAGTTGACGCGAGGTGAATGAAATGGCGAAAGAGAGAGTGCTTATCATCAAGCTCGGCTATTCGGAAACGCTCGTTGGGGAGATAAGCAGGAAGACGAGCCTCGGAGACGTCCTTAGGAGCACGGTCCTTCTGCCGCTCTTCAGGGACGCCCACGTCACATGGCTCGTCGACGAAAAGGCGGCGGCGCTCTTGAAGGGCAACCGCTACATAGACAGGATAATGCCCTACGACCTGACCACCGTCCTGCAGCTTCGGGCCGAGAGGTTCGACACGATAATAAACCTCGAAAAGGTCGGCGGTATCTGCGCCCTGGCCGATTCGTTAAACGCGTGGAGGCGCTACGGGTTCAGGTTCGACCCCGAGGCCGGGGCCGCCGAGGCCTACGACGGCTCACAGCACGCCCTCGAGATATGCAAGAACCACGGGGACAAGAGGTCGAACGCCAGGTGCTGGGAGGAGGTTCTCTTCGACATGGTGGGGGAAAAGTGGAAGGGAGAAATGCCCACCCTCGGCTACAGACCGTCCTCGAAGGAGGTTAACGACATAGGGTTCAACAACCACGTGGGAGAAAAATGGCCGATAAAGGCCTGGCCGCCGGAGTTCTGGGGAGAGCTCGAGGAGATGCTCGACAGGAAGTACACGCTCTCGTGGCAGCAGGGGCTAAGCTCCATAGAGGAGTACATAGAATGGATAAACTCCTGCAGGCTCATAGTGACCAACGACTCTCTCGGCCTCCACATAGCCCACGCCCTGGGTAAAAGGATAGTATCGCTCTTCGGCCCCACTGTGGCGAGCGAGGTGTACGTTAAAAACGGGGTAAAACTCCTCCCGGAAAAAACCTTCGACTGCCTGCCCTGCCTCAGCACCACGTGCACGGAGCAAAAACCCTGCATGTACTGGATAAGGCCCCAGACCGTTTACGAGAACGTCGAAAAACTTCTAAGGGAGAGCGTCGATGAAAGAGCCGATTCGGATCCCGGACCACTTCAACTACGTCGCGGCGTTCCTAACGCTGGCGTG
Organism: Thermodesulfobacteriota bacterium; assembly: GCA_035288385.1. GTDB lineage: Bacteria > Desulfobacterota > GWC2-55-46 > GWC2-55-46 > JADFVP01 > DATEAM01. Next base: position 899 of record DATEAM010000058.1, on the reverse strand, counting down.
TAACCTGAAGTGCAGCTACTGCATAAACCACTTCGGAGCCAGGGCCTCTTCGAGGGCCCACTTGACGGGTGAGGAGTGGGTAGAGGCGCTTGACAGGATATCATCGAGGCCGGACCTGCCGGTAACGCTCCAGGGCGGGGAGCCGAGCCTCCACAAAGGCTTCATCCACATATTGAACAACGTAAAGCCGGCTCTCAACCTGGACATCCTCACGAACCTCCAGTTCGACGCCGACGAGTTCATGGAGAAGGTGGACCCTGAGAGGATAAAGCGCGCTGCCCCTTACGCCTCGATCCGCGTGAGCTATCATCCCGAGACGATGGAGCTAAGGCCCCTGGCAAGGAAGGTGCTAAAGCTCCAGGACGCGGGCTTCAGCATAGGGGTATGGGGCGTGATGCACCCGGCACAGGCTACCGAGATACTGGAGGCCCGGAAGTACTGCGCGGGCCTGGGCATAGACTTCCGCGCCAAGGAGTTCCTCGGCGAATACAAGGGCAGGATGTACGGCACCTACAAGTACCCCGGCTCCTGCGACAGGGGGTTTGCCAGGGACGTCATGTGCAGGACCACGGAGCTTATACTGGGGCCCGACGGAGGAGTATACAGGTGCCACAGCGACCTCTACGAGGCAAGACCCCCTGTGGGGAACTTGACGGACCCGGGCTTCGACATAGAAGACACCTTCCGCATATGCCACGCCTTCGGCCACTGCAACCCCTGCGACGTAAAGGTGAAGACGAACAGGTTCCAGCAGTTCGGCCACACCTCCGTGGAGATAAGAGAACTCGAGACAGTCTAAAAACCTTGAGGGAAACTTTTTGAAAAAAGTTTCCCTCAAACTCCCTTCAAAAACTTTTAGCTATCCCTGGGAGGGAGGCCCCACGGAGATGAAATTTGCA
>DATEAM010000057.1:0-2209 GCA_035288385.1 Thermodesulfobacteriota bacterium | reverse complement strand
CCCCCGGCCCCACGCCTCTCTCCCCACGCCCACTTGGCCCCCCCGGCCTCACTTTTGGCCCCCGCCCCCCCCGGCCCCCCCCACGGGTGTGCGGATTTTACGGGGTGTGCGTTTGCGTCACTCTCTAACGGAGCCCGTATTTGTCCATCCGCCGTAAAAGTGACCTTCTTGTTATGCCCAGCGCCCTTGCGGCCGAGGTCCTGTTCCCGGCGTACTTTTGGAGGACCTTTTCGAGATGCGTCCTTATTGCCTCGTCGAGGTTGTCCGGGAGGGAGTCGAACTCCCTGGCCCCGCCCGCGTCTCTTATATGGGGGGGGAGGTCCTCGAACCTTACAAAGGACTCTCGCGCGAGTATGACCACCTGCTCGATGACGTTATCGAGCTCTCGGACGTTACCGGGCCAGTTATGGGCCATGAGCGCCCTCTGGGCAGGGCGTGAAAACCCGTAGACCTTTTTACCCGTCCTCTCGCACGCCCTTTCGAGGAGGAACCTCGAGAGGTATGGTATGTCGTCTTTTCTCTCCCTCAGGGGGGGCACGGTTATCTTGAGGGGGGTGAGCCTGAAGTAGAGGTCCTCGCGGAACCTGCCGAGGGTGATGTCCTTTTTAAGGTCGCGGCTCGTGGCGGCTATGACGCGGCATCTCGCCTTCAGGGGGGTATTGCTCCCGAGGCGCCTGAAGTCCCCGTTCTGAAGGACCCTCAGGAGATGGGGCTGGAAACCGAGGGGGAGCTCCCCTATCTCGTCGAGAAGGACCGTGCCGTCGCCTGCGGCCTCGAATATTCCGGCCTTGTCGGCTATCGCCCCGGTGAAGGAGCCTTTCCTGTGGCCGAAGAGCTCGGACTCTATGAGGTTTTCGACGAGTCCTCCGCAGTTGCATACGATAAAGGGCCTGTCGGCCACGGGGCTTATGGAGTGGAGCACCTTGGCAATCTCCTCCTTGCCCGTGCCCGTTTCCCCGAAGACGGTGACGGTCTTGAAGTAGGGGGCCACGCGCCTCAGGAAGCCGAATATATCGAGCATCTGGGGGTTTTTGCCCACGATGCCCCCGAAGGTGTATTTTTCGTAGAGCTTTTTCTCGAGCCGGGCGGTCTCCTTCCTGAGTTCCACCATGTCGGAGACCTTCTCAACGCTCGCCTTCAGCCTGCCGGCGTCGAGGGGGAGCCTCAGACACTCGCTCGCCCCCTCGCCTATGGCCTGGACCTCGTCAAGGCCGCGGTCGGTTATGAAGATGACCTCTGTTCTAGGGTCGAGTGCCTTAATCTTCGGGATCGTATCGACCCCGTCTTCGAGGATGACGAGGTCGTAGTGGTTGCCGGAGAGCATCGCCTCCACCGTCTTTTCACCGGCCGAGAGATCGACGTCGTGGCCATCGAGGACCTTTCTCGCCTCTTCGAGCGATTCTTTTACGGCAAGGAGGATCTTGAGCATCTCCTAACGCTCCGAGAGTTACAGGGTTTTATTTAAAAGATTTCAGGGGATGCTTCGTCGGGAGGTATCTCTAAAGGGGTGTGTCCGAGGTGTGATTCAAGGCGAATATATCACAAAGACCGTCGGTTTGCCACACTTCGTTTAACTTTTTTCGCCGTTCGGAAGCAGGGCCTCCCCCCCTTCCCCCCCTCCCCCCCCAGGCCTCTTCGTTAAAGAAGGGCAGGAAGTTTTGACTGGCATTGAGCTTGAGGCCCACCTCCTCTAAACCTCCTTGACACCAGCGTCTTTGGATTTATACTATGGGGGAGCCCGAACGAGGGCAATACCCCGAGCAGAGGGCATACCATGGCAGAGGTCAAGAGAAGTAAAAGGGTCGCCTTCAGGAACACGGTGTACTACGGCCCCAAAAACCCCCCCGAACACGTCTCCTTCATAACGGACCTGTCGGAAACGGGTCTGTGCATTCAGACCAGCAGGGTCTTCCAGCCCGGCACCAGGTTGTACATGATAATAGAGGTGGCGAGCAGGAGATTCGAGGCCGAGGGCGTGGTGGTCTGGGCGAAGAAGGTGCCCCCGAACTTAATCCAGCTCGTAAAGAACGGGATGGGGATAAAGTTCACCAGAGTGGACGGGGACCTCATGGATGTCTACAATAAAAAAAGTGAAGGCCGGGGCCGTTAATCTCAGGGCCTTCATAAAGAGCGGGAAGCGGCTAATGCGCAAGGGTTGGGGGTGCGGCCGGAGGGGGAGGGGGAGAGGGGAGGAGAGGGGGGGAGGGGG
>DATEAM010000056.1:0-6416 GCA_035288385.1 Thermodesulfobacteriota bacterium | reverse complement strand
TATGGTGGCAAAAAGCTCATATTTTCTCTTTGCTCAAAATCCTTCCTGAATCAAATTCCAACCGTGAAATGGGGGATGTTTTCAAATAAGGCCTTTTTGGCTTGAAATCACATAAAATGAAGGCAAAAATCCCCATATTCTCTCTTTCTTAGAAACTTCACTGGTTCAGATTCCAGTCGTAATAGAGGTACTCTACCCTTATATTTCCATTTTCCTTCCTTATGAACTCCTTCCTGGCATCGTCCACGAGGTATTTTTCGATGAAGTCGAGGACGCCCGTCCTTCCCCCGAAGTCGGCCTCGTACCACTTGAATATCATCGATATGACGACCTTCTTCTCCTCGGGTATCACTATCACCTCGGAGGAGTTTATGAAGCTCACCGCGGCCGTATCGAGCTCCCTGTTTATGCCCTCGGAGGTGTAGAACTTTATGGGGGGGCAGGACCTCGAGCCGCATACGAGGGCGAAGTGAGTCCTCGGGTCTACCTCCTTCAGGGCGAAACCCTTCCTCACGTCAAAGGGGCCGAACTGGCGGAAGGCGCGCATGTAGGGCCGCGAGTTCGCCCTTAGAATCCCGTGCTCCATGTCGTCGGGGCTGAAGAGGTGCCCTCCGATTATGTACTTTATACGGCCGAAGAACCCGAGGACCTCCTTTACCGAGCCCTTTATGCCGAGGGCTATGATGCCGTCCACGACTATCGTATTGTAGAGGTCTATCCAGAAGGCGAGCTTTTCACCCTCGTCCGTAAGGAGCCGGAGGTCAAAGTCACGCAGGCGCGCCGCTATCTTCCTGTAATCGGCGTACTCCGGGGAGGTCTTTATGGCCGCGTAATCGACGGTCCCCTTGTCCGTATAATACTTCCCCTTTATGTCCCTAATCGTAGAGAGCATCACCTGTGGGACCTTTGCGAAGGGGGCCTCCGCGGCCTCGAGCCCGTCGTTGATTATATAGTCGCCCCAGAGTTTTCTCGCTATCCTCGCCATAAGATGCCTTTCTCCCCTCCTCTCGCAGGTCTTATAGGCCGTGTCTCTAACCCGAGTCCCGGTTCCACTGGTGGGGGTAGAGTCCGGGGGCGGGCATGGTGTAGAAGCCCGTCCAGTTGGCATCGAGTACGGACTTCGCCCTCTCTATGTATTTATCCAATGTTTCGGGCATAAAAAGTGGGACCTGGGGAGGGTTTTTATACAATTATAGCAAAATTTTTTACTCTGCCGGGGCCCGGGGCGTAAAAAGGGGGGTGGGAAGTCGTAAGGGACGGCCTCTCAGCCGAAAAAACTTAACCGCCCTTTCCCCTCTCCTTCAATACATAGTCCATAAGCGCGAAGAGGGCCTCTGCCCTTTTAAGTATAACGTCGAGGATGTCCTCTATTACGTCGAGTTCGTCTGCGAGGGTGGTGTCTATGAAGACCTCCTCGGCGGAGTCCACGGCCCTCTCGACCTCCTCCCCGCCAGGCTTCCTCCCAAGCTCTTCGCGAAAGACCTCTTTCGAGAGGACGAGGGCGCCCATGAGAAGCCTCCTTATCTCCGAGGCCTTCTCAATGAGGGCGGAGAACCTCTCTTTATCGGTATCCATACCGCCCACCTTACCGCCCACCTTAACACCCGCGCGCCCTGAAGGGAAGCCATTTTCGGCGCTAAGCTTCGTCCCTGTCTTTCTTCGCGAAGGGCACGAGGCCGTATATCAGGCCCATGGTGGGCATGACGGAGATGACCTTGAGGAAAAGCCTCGTATACGGTATCTCCTCGACGATCCTCACCTCCCTTATCCTGGGGATGAATACCATGGAGGCGGACAACCTCAGGACGAAACTCAGGACGAAGACTATCAGGTAATTCGACCAGAAGAGGGAGTTGTACTTTACGATAATGCCGCCCGCCATGGCCCCGGCCAGCACCGCCGCCCCGTTGATGACGTTCGAGTAGCCTATGAAGGCCACCCTTTTCCTCGGCTCCGTCGTGTCGAAGACGAAGGTGAAGGCCGCAATCTCGAAGGCCCCCCATATGAGGCCCGAATAGGCCTCAACCACTATGAGGTAAACGACGTCTGTGGAGAAGCTCCACAGGAGAGGCACCACCGGCATGAGGAACCCCGCGAGGCTCAACACCTTTCTTGCGCCGTACTGGTCCACGGCCCTCCCCCATACGGGCATGGAGAGGAACTTGACCACGATCGACGAGGCGGTTATGAGCGTGTAGGTGAGATAACCGAGCTCGAGGTCCTTCAACATGTAGGGCGTGAAGAAGGGCGCCGAGACCCATACGGAGAAGTTCATTATCCCGAGGTAGAGGTAGAAAAGGCCCCAGTTGTTGGAACTCGACTTCCTTACGAACTCCACGAGGCCCTCGACCTTTTCCTCCGTCACCTCGTAGAAGGGCTCGTATTTCTTGGAGAGGTAGGAGAAGGAGACAAGCCTCGAGAAAAAGGCCAGGGCGAAGATGAGGACGAAACCCGTGTATTCGGAATTAAAGCCGTCGGAAAAACCATGGAGGATGTACCCGGCCAGGAAGAAGGAGGCGAAGGAGGAGAACCCCGTGATCTTGTTCCTCCTGCCGAAATACCTCCCGCGTTCCCTCTCGTCCGTAAGGTCCCCCATCCAGGAGTTCCAGGCCGGCCCTATCACCATGCCGAAGACCCTGAAGAGGCAGAGGAAGAGGATGAGAGAGAAGATCCTGGCGCTTCCCAGCAGGACTACGGCCGAGATGGGGACGAAGACCAGGGCCTGCATGAGGCTCCCCGTCGTCACAAACCTTTTCCTCGACCTGAAGGCCCTTATGAGCCTTTCCGAGAAGAGCTGGGAGAAGGAACCGAGGGTATGGGGCAGGGCGCCGAGAACCGCTATCTGGATATTGGTGGCCCCGAGGAGTATGGCGAAGGCCATGAAAAAAGACTCCCCGAAGCCTATCATAGATGCGGCGAAGGTGCCGTCAAGGACGGAGTAACGGAGGCTTTTTTTTATCCTTATATCATCTACAGCCACTTCTTTGGAGATCTTCCCGGGTCGTGTCGCCCCGGGCCCTTACCTTATATAGGCCTCTGTCACGTACCGGCGCATCATGCGGTGGGAGTTGAAGTAATAGGCGTTCTTGCCTATGGCGTTCTCCATCATCTTTATCCAGATCGCCCTCTTTTCGTAATAGATGGGGATTATCTCCTCTTCGAGCTTGTTGTAGAGGTCCTCGGAGTCGGAGGCGTGTCCCTGGGCGGACTCCGATGGGCCAGGGCCTATGGCCCAGCCCGTGTACCCCTCGATATGGCCCTCTATCCACCAGCCGTCGAGGACGGAGAAGTTCAATACACCGTTGTGGGCGGCCTTCATCCCGCTCGTGCCCGAGGCCTCGCGGGGCCTCATGGGGGTGTTGAGCCACAGGTCCACCCCGGAGATTATCCTCTTTGCGAGCCCCATGTTGTAGTTGCCGAGGTAGACGAGCTTTATGGAGCCCTTGAGAGCCTCGCCATTGGCGAATATCTCCTCTATTATCCTCTTGCCGTCCTCGTCCCTCGGGTGGGCCTTGCCGGCGTATATTATCTGCAGCTTGTCCTTGCCTATCTTCTTCAGGCGCTCGATGTCGGTGAAAAGCAGGTTCGCCCTCTTGTAGGCCGTCGCCCTCCTCGCGTACCCGATGGTGAGCGTTTCGTAGTCCATGCCCGCGCCCGTGACCTCGTTAACGTAGTCGATGAGCCTTTTCTTCGCCTCCATGTGGGCCGCCCAGAGCTCGTCGTCTGGAATCTTATCCACGCGCACGAAGACCTCCGGCTCGTTCGCCCAACCGGGGAGGTACTTGTCGTAGAGCCTCGCGAAACTATCCGAGGTCCACGTGAAGGAGTGCACCCCGTTGGTTATCGCCTGGATCTTGTAGCCGGGGAAGAGGTCTTTTGAGACCTCGCCGTGCTTCTTGGCGACTCCGTTTATGTACTTGCTCAGGTTCATGGCGAGGAGCGTCATGTTGAGCCTGTCCTGGCCCCCGAGCTCTCTGAGCACGTCCATGGGGACCACTTCTCCGAGGACCTCGGAGACAAGCTCGTAGGGAAACTTGTCGTGGCCCGCCTCCACGGGAGTGTGGGTGGTGAAGACGCACAGGTCCCTTACGCGCTCCGTGTCCCAGACCTGTCTCTCGTCCCAAACCTCCTCTATGTCCCTCTTGAACAACTTGAGGAGCTCGAGCGTGAGTAGACTCGCGTGCCCCTCGTTCATGTGGTACTTCTTGATCCTGAAGCCGAGGGCCTTCAAGACCAGCACCCCGCCCAGACCGAGAATCACCTCCTGCTTCAACCTGTAACGGTGGTCCCCCCCGTAGAGGGAGTCCGTTATGACCCTGTCACGAGGGTCGTTCTCCGGGACGTCGGTGTCGAGGAAGAAGATGGGTATCCTCCACTTCGTCACGGGGCAGGTCACGTTGTAGACCCACGCCTGGACCACCACGACCCTGCCCTCTATGATAACGCTTACCCTCTTCGGGTGGAGCGTCATCTTATCCGCAGGGTCCCACTCCTCGAAGTGCTCGCTCTGGCGCCCCTTGCCGTCGAGTTCCTGCCTGAAGTAGCCCTTCCTCGCTATGAGCGTGACGGCCACCATGGGCAGGTTAAGGTCCGCCGCCGACCGGATGGTATCGCCCGCCAGTACGCCGAGCCCGCCCGAATAGGTAGGTATGTCGTCGGAAAGGCCTATCTCCATTGAAAAATAGGCGATCTGAGGCTCCCCTGTAAGGTCCTCAATCCCTGTCATAAATAACCTCCGTATCGAATCCAGAGATTATACACCACAAGGACCGTTAATCAAGACAGTTTTTGAATGAGCATGACTTTTCTCACATACCAAAACCCCGGTGTTGAAGTATAAGACCCCTGTGATATAATACCTTCAGGTAGACCGCTCCGCCCCGGAGGGGGGAGGGGTTTATCCTGTAACGGAGCCACCCATGAACCGCTGTGCTGTATTTCTTCTTCTCGCTCTGTTGATCTCCTCCTGTACCCACCTTGAGACCCCGGAAGTCGAGGCCTCGAGCCCACCCATACCCCCATCCCCCGTATCCCCCGTATCCCATGAGGCGCAAGTCTGCGAGCCCGAGGAATGCTTCCGTTCGGCCCTCGAGGACAGGCTCGCAGGCAATCTCCACGGGTCATGGTTCATGCTCCAGTACATACGGGAAGAACACCCCGGCACTCAATGGGCTGCAAGGGCCTCTTTTCTACTCGGCCTCCGGGCCCTTGAAGATAAGGCCGACCTGGCTGAATATTATCTCGAGGAATCCCTTACACTCACTGACATAGAGGACTATGTGCTATATAACCTCGCAGGGGCTTACAGGGCCGTGGGGGGGGGCGGGGGGGGCGGGGGGGGCGGCAGGACCGGCGAGGCGATAGATGCATACGACCTCCTTATAAAAAAATACCCCGACTCGACGCTCCTGCCGAGGGCCTTATACGGGAGGGCCGAGGCATTGGAGGAGGGGGGCGTCACCTCCGAGGCCCTCGAGGCCTTCGAGGCTTTCATCTCCTCCTATCCCGGCCACCCCCTAACGCCCGGGGCGATCCTCAGGGCCTCGGCCCTCGCCCTCGGGTCCGGCGATACCAATGATGCCGCCCGGTGGGCGCGTACTCTCCACATAAATCACCCGGAAAGCGCCGAGGCCCGCGAGGCCGAAGCTATTATCGAGGAGATAAGGTCCAGCGGCGCGGAAGTCCCGGATTTGGCCCCGGGGGAGAGGTACACGAGGGCCGAAAAGCTTTTTAACGCCTCACGCTACGAAGAGGCCCTCGAGGATTTTTCCGCTATCGTCGAGGCGGGCTCAAGCCCCTATTACGGCGACTCCCTCATATCGCTCGCCATAGCGCAGTTGCGGCTCAAACGCAACGTAGAGGCCGAAGACGCTCTCAAGAGATACCTTGACGGCAAGACCTCCCGGGAAGACGAAGAAAAGGCCCTTTACTGGCTCACCATCGCCTCGCTCAGGCAGGGAAAGGTAGCGCTTCTCTTCGATACCGTAAAGGCCCTCAAGAAAAAATTCCCGAAAAGCCCCTATACGGCAAGGGCCGTCTTCTTTACCGGCACACATTACGAGGAGCGCGGTGAAGGCGAGTTGGCCTTTAAGGCCTACGAGGAAGTCATCGAGGGCTACGCGGGCACTCCTGCCTGGCGCGAGGCCCTCTGGAAGGTCGGGTGGAAGGCGTACCTTGACGGAAGGTACAGGGAGGCATACGATACCTTCACCTCTCATCTTGAAAAGGGTGCATTACCCGCCGAAGATAGGCAGAAGCTCCTGTACTGGGGCGGCAGGAGCGCCGAGATGACCGGCCTTTTCGAGGAGGCCGTCTCATCGTACGCGGGGATATGCGGCCTCGGTGCATTGAACTATTACTGCCAGTTGGCCTCGCAAAGGCAAGGCCTCCTGTCGGGTGGCTTCGCCGGGGGGCCG
>DATEAM010000055.1:0-17770 GCA_035288385.1 Thermodesulfobacteriota bacterium | reverse complement strand
CGAGCCCCCTTTCAAAAACTTCTGGCTATCCCCTGGGGGGAGACCCCATGAAAGAATTCCTCTGAAGAGGGGTCTCCCCCCAGGGGATAAATAGCTAAAAGTTTTTGAGGGGAGTTTGAGGGGAACTTTTTACAAAAAGTTTCCCTCAAGTAGTTCCCTCGTGCTTTTCTTTATATCTTTGGAAGCGAATACGGCCGAAATAACCGCTATGCCGGAGGCGCCCGCCTTTAATACCTCCTCGACCTTATCTCTTTTTATCCCCCCTATGGCGTAGACGGGTATCGCTACCTTTTCGGCCACCTCTTTTAACGTCCTTATGCCCACGCTCTCCCCGTAATGGGCCTTTGAAGGGGTCGGATAGACGGGGCCGAGGGTTATGAAGTCCGCCCCGCCCCTTTGCGCCTCCAACGCCTCGGCAACATTGTGGGTTGAGACCCCGACGAGCCTTTCCTCCCCGAGCGCCTCTCTTGCGTCCACCGGGGAAAAGCCGTTCTTTCCGAGGTGCACTCCGTCGGCCTCGGCGAGGAGGGCCACGTCGACCCTGTCGTTTACGATTAAGAGCGCCCCGTAGTCCCGCGTAATGGCCCTGAGCCTTCTTGCGAGCCTTAAAAGCTCCCCGCCGTCGAGGTCCTTTTCCCTCAACTGCACGAACCTCGCGCCCGCCTCCAGGGCCTCGCCCACGGCGGAGACAAGGTCCCCGCAGAGCCTCCTATCCGTTACGAGGTAGAGTCCGTGTCCCTTTTCGCGATGGAATCTCAGGGCCTTCCAACTCCCCTTTGGAGAAACCTTTTTGAAGAAAGGTTTCTCCAAACCTCTTCCAAAAACTTTTAGCTTTTTCCCGGTAGGCTGCTACGCTACAGGAAATAGCCGGAAGTCTTTGGAAAGGGGGTTCAATTGCCTTTCCCCCTGTCTTTAAGCTCTTTTCCATAGTCTCTTTTTAAATATCACGCCGAGGACTGTTAAAGCGAGCAGTACGCTCACAAGCTGCGCCGCCCTCAGGGGTCCGAGCATCAGGCTATCAGCCCTGAAGTGCTCGACAAAGAGCCTGCTTGCCGAGTACATTACGATATAGGAGGCGAATACAAAGCCGTCCTTGCGTCCCCCTTTTCTCAGGACGAACCAGAGTATGGAGAATATGCCGAGGTTTAGAAATAGCTCGTAGAGCATCGTCGGGTGGAGCGGGGTATCCGGGAACTCGCTCCCGGCGATGCTCTCCGGGGGGAAGACGATGCCCCAGGGCAGCCTCGTGGGCCTTCCGTGGGCGTCCCCGTTCATGAAGTTTCCGAACCTGCCGAAGGCCTGCCCGAGTATGAGTATGGGGGCCACGGCGTCCGCCATGCGCCAGAACCGGACCTCGCGACTCCTGAGATAGAGCCATGCCGCACAAAATCCCCCGATTAGCCCCCCGTGTATGGCGAGCCCGCCGTGCCACAGGGCCGGTATCTCCAGGGGGTACGAGAGATAGTAGCCGGGGTTGAAGATTACATAGTAGACCCTGGCGCCCACCACCCCGCCTATTACCGTCCAGATGATGAAGTTCAACACCTGGTCCTCGGTAAGATTTATACCCTTTCGCCTCACCTCGCGCTTTATGAGGTAGCTCCCCACGATGATGGCCACTACGTACATGAGCCCGTAGAAGCGCACCTCTATTGGGCCGAATTTGAAGAGAATGGGATGCAATAAAAACCTCCTTTTGGGGTTTGGGGGGGACACAATCTGTAAGAAAGGTCCCCCCCAAACCCCCTTCCAAAGACTTCTGGCTATTTCCTGTAGAGTAGCTGCCTGCAGGGAAAGAGCTAAAAGTTTTTGGAAGAGGTTTGGAGAAACCTTTCTTCAGAAAGGTTTCTCCAATTTCAAAAAGTTCCCCTCAATTTATAATTCCTTCCACCGGGCTCGAGGCCGCGGCGTAGAGTTTCTTCGGGATCCTGCCCGCGAGGTAGGCGAGGCGACCCGCCTCAGTTGCGAGCCTCATGGCCCTGGCCATGGCCACGGGGTCCCTTGCGCAGGCTATCCCCGTGTTCATGAGAAGTCCGTGGCAGCCGAGCTCCATGGCGGCCGAGGCGTCCGAGGCCGTGCCAACCCCTGCGTCCACTATCACCGGGACCTTCGAGCGCTCGAGTATTATCATTATGTTGTGCGGGTTCCTTATCCCCAGGCCGCTTCCTATGGGAGCGGCAAGCGGCATCACAGCGGCGCACCCCGCCTCGGCGAGCTTCTTCGCCATGACGGGGTCGTCGTTCGTATAGGGGAGCACGGTAAAACCCTCCTTTACGAGGATTCTGGCCGCCACGAGGAGCGCCTCGTTATCGGGGAAGAGGGTCTTCTCGTCGCCTATCACCTCGAGCTTTATGAGGTCCGTTTCAAGGGCCTCGCGGGCGAGCCTCGAAGTACGGACGGCGTCCTCTGCGGTGTAGCACCCCGCGGTGTTGGGCAAGAGCGTGTAGCGAGAGGTGTCTATGTGGTTCAGCATCGAGTCGGAGGACCTGTCGAGGTTTACCCTCCTTACGGCCACGGTCACCACCTCGGCCCCCGAGGCCTCGAGGGCCTTTTTCATCGTCTCGTTGTCCGGGTACTTTCCCGTGCCCACCATGAGCCGGGAGGTGAATTCGTACTTTCCGATCCTGAGTGTGTCGTCCATTGAACCTTCTCCTTTTTTATTGGGGGAAACCTTTCTGTAGAAAGGTTTCCCCCAAACCCTCTTCCAAAGACTTTTAGCTGTTTATCCCGTGGGGGGAGACCCCTCCTGCGGGGAATTTCTCTCACGGGGTCTCCCCCCACGGGATAGCCGAAAGTTTTTGAAAGGGGTCTTAGGGGAAAACTTTTTTCAAAAAGTTTTCCCCTAACCTAACCTCCGCCAACCATGCGGATTATCTCCACGGCGTCGCCGTCTTTCAGGACTCTCCCCGCGTGGTCCCGCCTGGAGACTATCTCCCTGTTTATTTCAACGGCTATCCCGGGGGGTTTTATCCCGAGGGCCTCGAGGAGCCCCTCCGCGGTCGTGCCTTCGGCGACCTCTTTGTCCTCGCCGTTTACCTTTATGTTCATCTCTGTTCTCCGGGATATTTAAAAGAAGACGTCCCGTTTTCCTTTTTCGAGCTCCTTTAGCTTTTCGAGGAGCGCCTTTTTCATCTTCGGGTCCTTTATCTCGTCGACGGACCTTTTAACGGCCCCTTCTATGAGTCCGGTTATCCCGTTCTTCGCGTAATCGCGGGAATACTCCTTCAACGTGAGGGCCGCGTTCGCCGAGCAGAACTTCTCCATGGACCCGGAGATGGTCCTCTCGGTGAACTCGGCGCCCGTCCTGCCGGTACGGTAGCATGAGGTGCAAAGGCTCGGCACAAGACCCTCTTCCATGACGGACCTCATTACGGCCTCGAGGCCCCGGTGGTCGTCCGTCGAGAACTGCTCCGTTGCGCTGGTCTCGCCCTTCGCGTATCCGCCTGGGTTCGTTTTAGAGGCCGCGCTCAATTGGGTGGCGCCTATATGTATGAGGGCGCTTCTGAGCGCAGGGGATTCCCGCGTCGAGACGACCACCCCGGCAGTTGGCACGCTCAGGCGGAACACGGCCGTTATCTTCTTCATCTCCTCGTCCGTTACGGGGTGCGGCGCGCTCTCGAGCATGGAGCCGGCCGCGGGCCTGAGCCTCGGAACAGAGATCGTGTGGGCGTGGGTGCCGAACTTCTCGTAGAGGTGAGCCGAGTGAGCGATAGTAGAGAGGCAGTCGAACCTAAAGTCGTAGAGGCCGAGGAGCACTCCTATGCCAACGTCCTTGAACCCGGCGGAAAGGGCCCTGTCCATGACTCCAAGCCTCCAGGGGTAGTCCCTCTTTCTCCCGAAGGGGTGCATCCTATCGTAGGTCGGCCTGTGGTAGGTCTCCTGGAAGACCTGGTATACGGCCACACCCGAGGCCTTGAGCTCCTTGAGGGCCGTTACGTCCATGGGGGGGGCGTTCAGGTGAACGACCCTGATGCCGGTCTTTTCATAAACGGCCCGCACGCATGAGATTATGTAATCTACTCCGTACCTCGGGTCCTCTCCCGTGACTAAGAGCACCCTCTTGAAGCCCATCTCCTCGAGGGCGCTGGCCTCGGAGACGACCTCCCCTGGGGTAAGGGCCTTGCGGGAGACCCCGGTGCCGGCGTTTCTGAAGCCGCAGTAGACGCAGCCGTTCGTGCAGTAGTTGGAGAGATAAAGGGGGGCGAAGAGCACGACCCTCCTGCCGAAGAGCCGCTCCTTTACCTCTCCGGCCTTTTTGTAGAGTTCGGCGAGCTGGACAGCGTCCTCGATATTAAGGAGCACCGAGGCCTCCTCTATATCGAGCCCCTTTCCGAGGGCCGCCTTTTCGAGTGCTCCTTTGACCGTTATTTCAGAGGCCGCGGGGCCCTTTGAAAGGGCCTCTATCTTTTCTCCATCCATCATCGTCTTGTCTCCCGGTCTTGTCTCCCGGGGCCTTTTCGCGAAAAGGGCGCTTCGGACCCTTCTTAAAACATCCGGCCGGTTGTCTCTTTAAGGAGAGATAAAAAAAACCGCCGGTATCGGTACGGGCGGTTTTCGAGAGGTTCTATAAATATGGGACACTCTCGGCATCAGACTTATAAAACCGCTTTCCTACGCTGGTATTACCCAGGTCAGGTTCCCAGGGTCTTCTCCCGGTGAAGGGAGAACTCTCAGCCTTCTAAAGGCTCCCCTAGCGTATGGTTCGGCCATTAAGGTCCGGATACTATTAAAGATAGCAGGCCTTTGGAGTTTAGTCAAGTTTTTCGGGGTCTTGCCTGGGCCGGGAAAGAGATAGGATTTGAGAGATGAGGGGCGCATGTGGGGGAGTCGTGGCTACGTATGGCAATGGTCCTGGAGTGCTGCTGGGGTGCCGCTGGGGCTGTGGGGGGCTACAGGCGGCGTGGGCCCCCCCGGGGTCAGATGAGCTTGCTCGCGGAGATGATGGCCTCGGCTATCTCGCGCATCTTTTTGTTCTCCTTCTGGGAGTGTGTCTGGAGGACCTTGAAGGCGTCTTCCTCGGAGATGTTGCACCTCTTCATTATCACGCCCTTTGCCCTCTCGACGAGTTTGCGCGTCTCTATGGCCTCCTTTAAGTCCGTTACCTCGACCTTGAGGCTCTTGAACTCGTCGTAACGGACGAGGGCGAGCTTTATCGCGGGCTCGAGCTGCTTTTTTGTTATGGGTTTTACGAGGTAGGCGAAGACCCCCGCCTCTATCGCCTTTGAGGCGATTTCATCGGAGGAGAGGCCCGTGATGAGTATTATGGGCACCGGCACTCTTGAGCTTATCGCCTTGGCCGCCTCGATGCCGTCCATCTCCGGCATCTTTATGTCCATGATGACGAGGCCGGGGTTGAGCTCGGCTGCGAGCTCCACTGCCTCTCTTCCGTTGGAAACCGCGGCGACGACGTTATAGCCAAGGACCTCGAGCTGGGTTTTGATAAAACTTCTGGTCTTGGCGTTATCCTCGGCGATAAGCACCCGGTGGTTTGTCTTTTCGTGAGTTGTGGTTGCCTTCATGACTTGGGGTGATAGCCATCGTGACTATTTAATAAAGATTAATATATTACAACGGGTTTAGTCAATATTTATTTTGCAGGGGCCTATGCAAGACCTGCGGGACCCCTCTTTTCGAAGACCCTGGAGAAGACGGCCTCGGCGCAGATAACTAATATGACCGAAAAGGCGAGCGACGGCAGGTAGAGCCGGTGCTCGTAAATTACGTCGATTATGGGGATAAAGCTCGAAGTGGGAGAGAGTATTATGAAGAACCAGAATATAAAAAACGACACCGCGCGAAGCCTGAAAGACCCTTGCTTCAGCGACCTCAGGTAGAGATAAAGGGCGAGGGCCAGGACAAAGAGGTGTATGACGATGGATACCGCCGGCGGAGGCAGCGGTATGTTGAGTATTGCTCCAGCGGCTGCCCGTGGGGTCTCAAAGAGAGCCCGGGACACGGGGAAGTCATAGTCGAGGTTCTGGTTTATCGGGACGAGGAGAAGCGAGTAGTAATAGAGGAGCACGTTCGACTGGGTCATGAGGTATTGCGCAGGGCTTATGGTCTTCAGGCTGAAACCCGCTGACCGCGGCCTTTTGCGCGCGGGTTTCCTGGACTCTTCTTTTAAAGGGGGCGCGGATGTATCGGGGGCCTTCGACACCACTTCGTCAGGCCCGCCGCCCGCGAGGGGGGGGGCGGCGGGCCTTAGCCCGGCTTCCTCCGCCGGGGCGGCCTCCGCGGCCATCGATTCCTCGCTCAGGTCGTTAAAACCCCCCATGGGGACGACCCTCTTTACGGTGAAGACGCCGAGGAGTATAACCAGCATGACGTAGACCGGCCACCTCGTTAAAACGGACCGGACCCTCCCCTCCCCCCCCTCGCTTATGAAAAAGACGTCGTAGAGGAGTATTACGGCCGGCAGGGTTAATGCTGTCTCCTTCGAGTAAAAACCGAGGATATAGGAGAGCCCCACGAGGGCGTAGAGAAAGAGCCTCTTTACAGCGCCCGGGACTTTGGCGGCCTTGATGAAAAAAAGGAGGGCGAGCAGGTAAAAGAGGCTGGAGAGGGACTCCATCCGCTGGACTATGTACGTTACGGCCTGGGTCTGCACCGGGTGAAGGGCGAAGACAAGGGCTGAGAAGGCCGAGGCCTTTCTGCTCCAGGACAGCGCCGCGCCGGCGAGGGTGAAGGTGTTAACGAGGAGGAGATAGACGAGCACGCCGTTTATGATGTGTATGGAGACGTTTACCAGGTGGTAGCCGAAGGTGTCGACCCCCCCGAGGGCGTAGTTGACGGCGAAGGTCAGGGCGGTAACGCCCCTCGGGCCCCTCAATATCGCGGGGATGTTCCCAAGGTCCTTGATCCGGTCGTTTTTTACTATATTGGGGAGGTCGTCGAACTGGAAGGCCGAATGGAGGGTGTTGGAATAGACGAGCAGTACGGATACCATAAGCGCGAGGACCGCGACCCTTCCGGACCATTTGCTCTCGAAGAAGGTCTCCATCCTATTTTCGGAAAAGGGGCATCATTTTTTTACCTCTTCTTCCTCGTCGGGAGGGACCACTCCAGCCTCCCTGAGGGAGTTCTTGAGGAGCGTTAGCTCCTGGGAGAGGATCTTGTTCTTCTCGTGAAAGATGGAGATGACCACCGAGAAGTGGAGTATTATGAGGAGTATGAAGAGGAAGGCCACGAGGAAAAGGAGCGATGGCGGGTAATCCACCCCGAGGTACCGGGCTATCGTGTCGAGGAGCTGTTTCTTTACGGAGAGTATCAGCACGACTACGGCCGAGGCGAGCCAGAGGACCGAGTACTTCTCCTTTAGAAGCCCCCTCCTTATGAAGTCTATGACGAAGCCGAAGAGTATGAGGGCGCCGATTATGGAAAAGAACTGATAGAGGTACATATTTCACCTTCTGTCCGGGTCTTCAGTTCCACTTCTTTATCATGTCCACAAGGATGGCCAGGAGGACCTTTACCATGTAATATACGGACCTTACGGGCGTTATGGACGAGCGCCCCCCGGCCCTTTCGGCCATCTTTACGGGCACTTCCATTATACTAAAACCCTTCTTGTGAAGCAACACGAGGGCCTCCACCTCGGGGTAGTCGTCGGGGTAATGCGAGCTGAAGTACTCGATGCAGGGCCTGCCCACGGCCCTGAAGCCCGAGGTGGTGTCTGTTAACTTCTCCTTTACGATCACAGAGACGAGCTTGGAGAAAAAGGCCATTCCAGCGCTCCTGGCGAAGCTCGGCCTGTAGGCGCCTTTTCCGAGGAAACGGGAACCCACCACCACGTCGGCCCTGCCCTCGACTATCGGCTCTATGAGGTGGGCTATCTCTTCGGCCGGGTGCTGCCCGTCGGCGTCGACCTGCACGGCGATGGCGTAGCCCTTTGTCTTCGCGTACTTGTAGCCCGTCTGCATTGTGGCCCCTATCCCCATGTTGTAGGGGTGGCTCAGCACGGTAACGCCCTGGGCCCGGGCTACAGAGGCCGTAGCGTCGTAAGAGCCGTCGTTCACGACCACGATGTCGGCCCGGGGGACGTTCTTTTTCACGTCCCTTACCACGTCGCCGATGTTCACCGCCTCGTTGAAGGCCGGTATTATTATGAGGGTCTTTGGCTCCAGGACTTTCATCTCTATAAAGGGGCTTATAAAAACCTTCCGGACGGCGTTTTGAGCGGGATGGGGGGGTTAAAGAAGCTCAAGGGATTTTTTTTGAGGTCGTCCTCTCCACGTTATAAAGAACGCATGGTGCCGAAGGGGGGATTCGAACCCCCACAGGCTCTCACCCACTAGAACCTGAATCTAGCGCGTCTACCAGTTCCGCCACTTCGGCAGGCCTTGAAAAAACCCTAAAAAAACCGTGCAGCCCAAAGGGTGGTCCGTTAAATTAAGCCTTGAACTGGCGCGGCTTTCGGTATATATTTGGCTCAAATACCCGAAGTCCCGTTGCCTTTGAAGGCGCGATGCACGGATCCCCTGAAGCCACACCCTGAAGACCCTTAACCCTTTGAAAAAAGAGAGGTTTCAACCATAAAAAATATTCGCACACAAGATTGTTTAAGTCAAGGGGGTTTTTGGCCGGGGGGAACATTTCTGAAGAAAGGTTCCCCCCGGACCCCCCTCCAAAGACTTTTGGTTTGCCACGCAAGCGTCTTAGAAGTGATAGTTAAAAGTTTTTGAAAGGGGTTTGGGGAAAACTTTTTTCAAAAAGTTTTCCCCAAAATAAAGAAAGGAGAAGACGTCATGCGTTTTATTATGCTGGTCCTGGCCGCGGCCTTTTTGTTGCCCGCTCTCGTCCCCGGCCCCGTCCGTGCCGACGTGGACATAGGGGTTTCCATCGGGGAGGAGGGCCTCAAGGGCTTCTATTTCGCCGTGGGCGATTACTTCAGAGTCCCTGAAACCGAGGTCCTGGTCGTCAAGAACAGACGCATACCCAGCGAGGAGGTCCCCGTGGTCTTCTTTATCGCCCAGAGGGCCGGCGTGGGATATTCGGCGGTCATTGATCTCAGGCTCAAGGGCCTGAGCTGGGTCGATATCTCCGTAAGGCTCGGGCAGGGCCCGGATATCTTCTACGTGCCCGTAAAGGGGGTGAAGGGCCCGCCCTACGGAAAGGCCTACGGCTATTACGCCAAGAAGGGGGCGAAGACCGCCCCCCTCGGCGACGACGACGTGGTAAACCTCGTGAACTTAAAATTCCTCTCGGAACACTACTCCGTGGAACCCGAGGTTGTGATAGAACTGCGCTCAGGGGGCAAGGACTTCGTGAACATTAACGACGATATAAAGAAGCGAAAGAAAGGCAAGGGAGACAACGACAAGGGAAACAACAAGGGGGAAAAAGGCAGGGGGAAGAAGAAATGATTTTGAGGAACCCTTTTTGAAAAAAGGGTTCCTCAAACTCCTCCCAAAAACTTTCAGCTATTTATCCCATGAGGGGGAGACCCCCTTCTTGCAATAGCCAAAAGTCTTTGGGAGGGGGGCTTGGGGGGAAACCTTTCTTACAGATTGTGTTTCCCCCCAAAAAGACGCTCATGATAACCCATATAGTGTTCTTCAAGCTAAAGGACGGGACAAGGGAGAAGGTCGAGAAGGCCGCCCAAGTCTTAAGGGGCCTCGATGGGAGGATAGGGGAGCTTAAAGGCCTCGAGGTGGGTCTTGACGTGGTCAGGGCCGAGAGGTCCTTTGATATCGCCCTCGTGGCACGGTTCTCTTCCATCGCGGACCTCAGGGCCTACCAGACCCACCCGGAGCACTCTCCCGTGGTCAGGTACATGAACGAGGTCTGCGGGTCAATAGCGGCCGTTGACTACGAGTCGGGGGATTAAATGGGATACGCTGAAAAAGAGATATGCGACTTCATGAGGGAGAGTGTCTTCCGGCCCGTGTCCATAAAGGAGCTCGTGCGCGTCCTGCGCGTGCCCATGGAAGAAAGGAACGAGTTCAAGAAGCTCATAAAGGATATGGTCGCCGAGGGCACCCTCGTTAAGATACGAGGGGGCAGGTACGGGCTTCCCTCGAAGCTCAACCTCGTCTCAGGACGTCTCCAGTGCCACCCCGACGGCTACGGCTTCGTCATACCCGAGGAGGGGGAGGGCGACTTCTTCATAGGCCCGAGAAAATTCTCCGGGGCCATGAACGGGGACAGGGTCGTGGCGAGGGTCGAGGGGTACAAGGACAGGGGCAGGAGAGAGGGGAGGATTATAAGGATACTCGAAAGGGCGCATTCGAGGATAGTCGGGAGGTTCGAGACGGCGAGGAATTTCTCCGTCGTAGTGCCTTCTGACGAGAGGGTCCTCGACAGGGTGATAATCCCCCCGGGCGAGACCGGCGGGGCCGGGGACGGGGTCATAGTGGAGGTGGAGATAACGAGGTGGCCCTCCAGGGACCGCGCCCCAGCGGGGCGCGTGGTCGAGGTGATAGGGGACCCCGAGGACCCGGACGTGGAGTCCGACGTGATACTTAGGAAGTACGGCCTTCCAGTCAAATTTCCCCCTGAGGTTGCCGGGGAGGTAAGGGAGATACCCATGTCCGTGGACCCCGATGCAGTAAAGGGCAGGGTGGACTTGAGGGAGAAGAAGATATTTACCATCGACGGCGAGACGGCCAAAGACTTCGACGACGCCGTGGGCATAGAGAAGACAGCGCATGGCTACACCCTCCTCGTCTCCATAGCCGACGTGAGCCATTACGTCAAGGAGGGGAGCCGCCTCGACTCCGAGGCCTACTCGAGGGGCACGAGCGTATATTTCCCAGACCGCTGCATCCCCATGCTCCCCGAGGCCCTCTCCAACGGCATATGCAGCCTCAATCCCGGCGAGGACCGGCTCACCTTGACGGCTGAGCTGACCCTCGACGGGAGCGGCAGGGTCACGAAAAAAAGGTTTTACGAGAGCGTCATACGGAGCACGGAGCGCCTCACCTATACGAACGTGAAGTCGGTGCTCGCAGACGAAGACCCCGCCCTTGCAAGACGCTACGCCCATATAACGGAAGACCTCCGGCTCATGAGAGAGCTTGCCGAGAGGCTCTCGGAGGAGAGGTTCAAGGAAGGGGGCCTCGACTTCGACCTGCCCGAGCCGCAGATAATCCTGGACATAGAGGGCAGGGTCGAGGACATAGTCCGTTCCGAGCGGAACATCGCCCACAGGATAATCGAGGAGTTCATGCTCGCGGCGAACAAGGCCGTGGCCGAGGAGTTTTCCTCGCGGAAGTGGCCATTTCTTTTTCGCGTGCACGAGCCCCCGGCCCAGGAGAGCGTCGAAGAGTTCAGGGAGTTTATCGCCGGCTTCGGCCTCCACATGAGAGGAGGCGGCCCCAAGGCCTTCCAGAAGGTCCTCCATGCCGTCGACGGGAGGCCCGAGGAGAAGCTCGTAAACCACGTGCTACTGAGGTCGATGAAGCAGGCCGTGTACTCCGAGGAGAACACCGGGCACTTCGGCCTCGCCTTCGAGAACTACACCCACTTCACCTCCCCCATAAGGAGGTACCCGGACCTCGTCGTCCACAGGCTCCTGAAGCTCCTTTTGAGGAAAAAATACCTCAAGAAAGAGAGGGAGCGCGCCGGGGAGCACCTCCCCTCCGTGGCCTCGGCCACTTCGGCCTCCGAGAGAAAGGCCATGGAGGCCGAAAGAGAGATAGTGGACTTGAAGAAGGCCCAGTTCATGAAGGACAAGGTGGGGGCCTCCTACGACGGTCTCGTCTCCGGGGTTACGAGCTTCGGGCTCTTCGTGGAGCTCAAGGATTATTTCGTGGAAGGCCTCGTCCATGTCTCCACGCTGATGGACGACTATTATATATTCGACCAGAAGAGGCATACTCTCACGGGCGAGCACACGAAGAGGGTCTTCAGGATCGGCGAAGCCCTGCGCGTCGTCGTGAGCAGGGTAGACCTTGAGCGCAGGCGCATAGACCTTGTGCTCGAGGAAACCAGGGGAAGCGCTCAAGTGGCAAGAGGAAGGAGAAGACCCCGGAGATGAAGTCCTTGAGGCTGCACCTCGCCATAAAGAACATAAGGAGGCTCCGTGTGATAATCTCCATCTTCATAAAGCACGGGTTCCATCCCCTTATGGAGAGGCTCCGCCTTACGGGCCTTATTTCGTTCCCCCAGAGGATTGTGGGCAAGAAGATCGCCCGTGAAAAGGAGGCCCTTACGCCCGCCGTAAGGGCTCGCCTCGCCCTCGAGGACCTCGGGCCCACCTTCATAAAGTTCGGGCAGATACTCTCCACCAGGCCCGACATCGTGCCCGATGAATACATAATAGAGCTTCTGAAACTCCAGGACGAGGTCCCGCCATTTCCCTTCGGGGAGGTCGTAAAGGTCATAGAATCCGAGATCAAGACCCCTGCGGGAGAGGTCTTCTCCTACATAGAGGAGAAACCCATCGCCGCCGCCTCCATCGCCCAGGTGCACAGGGCCGTCACCGTCTCGGGCGAAGATGTCGTAATAAAGGTGCAGCGCCCGGGCATAGAGGCGGTCATCGAGACCGACATCTCCATATTGAAGTACATGGCTCGCCTCGTGCTCCGCTACATCCCCGAGACGAGCATCTACGACCCGCCAGGGATGGTAGAGGAGTTTTCGAGGATAATAAAGAGAGAGCTCGACTTTTCCCTCGAGGCGAGCTACACGCACAGGTTCAGGGACAACTTCAAGGAAGACCCGAGGGTCTTCGTGCCCGGGGTCTTCTGGGGCTTGAGCGCCAGAAGGGTGCTCACCATGGAGAGGGTCAAGGGCATTAAGGTCGACAGGATAGAGAGGCTCAGGGAAAAGGGCATAGACACGGAGAAGGTGGCGCACCTCGTGGCCGACGTCTTCTTCAAGCAGGTCTTCGACATGGGGCTCTTCCACGGCGACCTCCATTCGGGAAACATCTTCGTTGTCGCCGAGGACAGGATCGCCCTGGTGGATTTCGGGATAGTGGGCAGGATAGACCATGCGATGAAGCGCCACCTCGCCGATATACTCATAAACCTCGTCTCCGAGGACATCGAGGCCCTCACCAAGGTGTACTTGAGGATGGGCATACTGCCCGAGACGATAGACAGGGCGGCCTTTGAGAGGGAATACTACGACACCATGCTGTGCTACTTCGGCCGGCCCTTCAAGCACGTCAATATGGGCGAGCTCCTCATGGACTACATAAAGCTCGCCGCGAGGCACAACATCCATCTCCCCAACGACCTCCTCCTCTTCGACAAATGCCTGATAGAGCTCGAGGGGCTGGCGCGGGTCCTCTATCCCGAGGCCAACATCCTTAAGGAGGCGGAGCCCTACGCGTTAAGGCTCTATACGGAGCGCGTAAGCCCGGTTACCTTCTTGAAGGACACCTTCTCCACGGCCTCGGACTACAGAGAGTTCTTCACCGAGTTCCCCCAGAAGGCAGCCCGGATCATGAGGGAGATAGTGGATGGCAAATTGAGGATAGAGTTCCTCCACAGGGGGCTCGAGGACTTCATGGGCGAGGTGGACAGGTCCTCGAACCGCCTCACCTTCGGCATCATAATGGCCGCCCTCGTCATCGGCTCCTCGCTCGTCATAGCCTCGGGCACGACCCCCCAGTTCATGGGCTATCCCGTGCTCGGGGTGATAGGCTTCGTCATAGCCTCGGCCCTCGGGCTCTGGCTCGCCATACAGATCTTGCGCTCGGGCAAATACTGACACGCAGGTTTTTCTCGGCATAGACCATGAAGGTATCAAGAAAGGCAGCGGCATTAAGGGGCAGGACAAAAGACCCGGTCGTTACGCTCGGCAACTTCGACGGCATACACCTCGGGCATCAGCTGATACTCAAGAAGATTTCGGAGAGGGCCGGGAGGCTCAAGACCGCTTCCATCGTCTATACCTTCGAGCCTCACCCCCTGAAGGTCGTGGCCCCCCACAAGAGCCCGCCCCTCATAGTGGACAAGGAGGACAAGTTAAGCCTCATAGAGGCCTTCGGCGTGGATTTTCTCGTACTCGCCAGGTTCACCCGGGAGTTCGCCAGCAAGCACCCGAGGGAGTTCGCCGAAGAGGTCCTCGTAAAGGACCTCGGCGTCAGAGAGGTCTGGGTGGGAGAGGGGTTCTCCTTCGGCAGGGGGCGCACGGGGACTGTAGAGTACCTCGAAAGGCTCGGGGACGAGTTCGGCTTCTCGGTCTGCACGGTCGCGCCTTACAAAAAGGGCGGCTCCATGGTCAGCAGCTCCAGGATACGCGAGCTCGTCTCCGCCGGCGAGGTCAAGTTGGCCGCCGCCCTTCTCGGCAGACCCTACTCGATAAAGGGCCGCGTGGTCTCGGGTAAGGAGATAGGCAAGGAGATGGGTTTTCCCACGGCGAACCTCAAGACCACGAGCGAGCTCGTCCCCGGTGACGGCGTCTATGCCGCTTCGGCAACGGTCGGCGAGGAGAGATACAAGGCCGTGGTGAACATCGGGACGGCCCCCACCTTCGGAGGCAGGAAAAAGGCCATAGAGGTCCATCTCCTCGACTTCAAGGACGATATATACGGCAGTAAGGTCCGCGTGTCATTCCTGAAGAGGCTCCGTGACGAAAAACACTTCAAGACGAGGGAGGCGCTCGCCAGACAGATAAAAAAAGACACAGAGCGGGCGAGGAAGCTTTTGGGGGAAAACTTTCTGTAGAAAGTTTTCCCCCAAAGGATAAATAGCTGAAAGTTTTTGGAGAGAGTTTGAGAGAACCTTTTTTCAAAAAGGCTCTCTCAACAAAAAGTTTTCCACAAGATGAAGTTGAAGATAACGGGTCATACAAAGGTGGTGGGCATATACGGGGACCCCGTGGGGCACTCGGTCTCTCCTGCCATGCACAACGCGGCCTTCGAGGCGTTGGGCCTGGGGCTCGTCTACGTGCCCTTCCGGGTCGTGGCCGAGCCGGCGGGCGTGCTCGAGACGGCCGTGGCCGCCATAAAGGCCCTTTCCATGCTCGGCATGAACATCACCATACCGCACAAGGAGAGGGTGATAAGATGCCTCGACGAGGTGGACGAGCACGCCCGCGAGGTGGGGGCAGTGAATACGGTCCTCAACAGGAACGGGGTGCTCGTGGGCTGCAATACCGACGGGAGCGGTTATATGCTGAGCCTGAGGGAAGAGACGGGCCTTACGCCGAAGGGTAAAAGGGTCCTTGTAATAGGCGCGGGCGGGGCGGCGAGGGCGGTCCTTTACTCGATCCTCGCCTCCGGCTCCGCGGAGGTGTTCGTGGCGAACAGGACCACGGACAAGGCCGAAACGCTCGCTTCCGAGTTCGGCTCGAGGTTTAAAAAGGCCGCCATAAAGGCCATCGAGCTCGACAGGGAGATAATAAACGAACACAGCGCCAATATAGACCTCCTCGTAAACACCACGTCCCTTGGCATGACGGGAAAGGGCGAGCTCGACATATCGCTCGAAAACCTCCCGGAAAGGGCCGTCGTCTCGGACATCGTGTACTGCCCCCTTGAAACGGGTCTCTTAAAGAAGGCACGGGTACGGGGCCTCAAGACCCACAACGGCTTGAGCATGCTCGTACGCCAGGGCGCCATAACCTTCGAGCTCTGGACAGGCAGAAAGGCGCCGATAGAGGTAATGAAAAAGGCGGCCCTGGAGGCCCTGGGGGGAACCTTTCTGTAGAAAGGTTCCCCCCAGACCCCCTTCCAAAGACTTTTGGCTATCCTCTGGGGGGAGACCCCGTGAAAGAAATTTTCAAGCAAGAGGGGTCTCCCCCCAAAGGATAAATAGCTAAAAGTTTTTGGAGAGAGTTTGAGAGAACCTTTTTTCAAAAAGGTTCTCTCAACAAAAAGTTCCCCTCAAAGCCGTATTAAGATGAAGATTGTCTTTATAGCCGACGCGCACCTGAAGGGCCTGGGAGACCCCAACCAGGAAAGCCTCGTTAAGTTCCTGGACGGCCTTTCCGGCGTGGACAAGCTCGTTATCCTCGGCGACCTCTTTGACTTCTGGACGGGCTTTAACGAGGTGGTATACCACCACTACCTCCCGGTTTTGACGAGCCTCATGGGTCTCAGGGGGAGGGGTACGGAGATCGTCTACCTCGAGGGGAACCACGATTTTTCCATGGGGGGGTTTTTCACCGGGACCCTCGGGGCGAGCGTTCATCCCGAACACTGCGAGCTTGAAGTGGAGGGGAGGAGTTTTTACCTCGCCCACGGGGACACGGTCCGCATGAGCGCGGGCTACAGGCTATGGAGGGGGTTTTTAAGAAGCGGAGTATTCAGGCTCATAACGAGGGTAACGCCCCCGGGGGTGGTGTGGAAGGTCGCCGGGTTTCTCTCGGGAAGGAGCAGGAAGTACAACAAGCGCGGGAGCTTTATCGACAGGGGGCTCGAGAGGTTCGCCGAGCACAGGATAGCCGGCGGTGCGGACTGCGTTGTCCTGGGGCACTCCCATGTCCCGGGGGTCCACGAGGAGACCACCGGAGGCAGGAGAGGCCTTTACGCGAACCCCGGGAGCTGGCTCGACTCGAGCTACCTCGTATACGACATGGGCGAGTTCAGGGTGGAGAGGTTCGAGGGGCAGGTTTCGAGCGGATAAAAACCTTTATCGGATTTTCCGGGGGAAACTTTCTGAAGAAAGTTTCCCCCGGACCCCCTTCAAAGACTTTTAGCTATTTCCCGGTAGGCGGCTGCATAGCAGGAATAGCTAAAAGTTTTTGAAAGGAGTTTGAGGAAAACTTTTTTCAAAAAGTTTTCCTCAAGCCTTCTGCCAGACGGCTCTTCCGACGAAGAAGGGCCCCATCCTCTCTATGTAGGTCGAGGTCTGTTTCGTCCCCCTCATGGTCTGTACGAGTGCCGAGAGGGGGTGGAGGTCCTTTCCGATAAGGGCTATGACGAAGTCGTTGTCGTTCCTGTCGAGACCGAAGCAGGTAAGACGGATGTCGTGTCCCAGGTCTTTTTCCCCGAAGGCTCTACCGATTACGCCGTGCTCCATCAGTATCTCGCCCTGCTCCTTCGGTGGAAGGAGGGCGAAGGAGCCCTTCCGTCTCAGGGGATACCATACGGCCCAGGGCCACTCGGGGTTAGTGGCCACCCGCCGGGGCCTCTTGAGGAGCCAGTCCTCGAGGTCCCTCTCGTGACCCAGGGCATAGGTCCTTCCGAGCATGGTGTACTCGGGCTTGTGCTCGAGGCCCGCGAACTCGTCCCTGTTCAGGAGGTCCCTTAAAGTCGTGGCAAAGAACTCCGGGTCCTCGGACATGGTAAGGAGGGCGATGCCCTGCGGGTCGTTTACGTCGGCGTAGACCACGGCGTCCACTCCGCTCTCTTTGATCAATTTTACCTGCGGGGCAAAATCCCTGCAACGGCCGAAGACCTGTAGCTGCACAAAGAGTCTCCTGTCGAGGCTCTGGCGCACCCCGTCCTTAACGGCGCCCTTTTCGCTCAAGTCGGTGAGTTTTTCCTTGTCTATCTCCATCCCTAATCCGCTCCTCCGTTTTCAGTCTAAAATTTTTAGGGGGGGCCTTTCCAATGGAAAGGTCCCCCCACTGCTCTTAAGAGTATAGCAGAAGATTTTTTGAAAGGCGCCCGGCAAGGCTTTTTACACGGAGAGGCCCGACCGTCGTTTTTAAATAAAGGCCACCCTCGCGGCGTCAGGCAAGGGTCCGCCCCCTCTTTTCCCCCCGGTTTTAAACGGCCGAGCCCTTTCTCTGCTCGTGGGCCTTCTTGGCGGCTTCAGTGGGCTGGTAGGTGCAGAATGGCTCCTCTTCCATGTAGTCGCCGGTGAAGGCGAAGGCGCGGGCGCGGCACCCTCCGCAGACCTTGCGGAACTCGCAGTAGCCGCATCTGCCC
>DATEAM010000054.1:0-6064 GCA_035288385.1 Thermodesulfobacteriota bacterium | reverse complement strand
CTTTGGAAGGGGGGTCTGGAGGGGAACCTTTCTTCAGAAAGGTTCCCCCCCAGCGCCCTCGCCCTTCAATTCGGCGGCCTTCTTGAGGTCTTGGGCGGCCCTTTCGGCCTCTCCCGTTTTCAGGTACAGGTTGCCCCTGTTAAGGTAAGCCTTTGAAGATCCCGGGTCAAGTTCAATCGCCCTGGTAAAGTCGCCCTCGGCCCTTTCGAGGTCCCCGGTTTCCCTGTACGCCACCCCTCGTGCGTTATAGGATGAGGTGTGGCCGGGGTCGAGCTCCACCGCCGCGGTAAAGTCCTCTATGGCCCTGGTGTATTCCTTCATGCCGAGGTATGCGTGGCCGCGGTTGTAATAGGCAGAGGGGACTCCGGGGAATATCCTTATCTCGTGGGACCAGAGCGTTACCGGGTCCCTCCAGAGGGCCTCCTGCTCAACGGTCTTTACGGCGAAGGCGCCGACCATGAAGACGACGAAGGCGAGGGTTACGAGCCTTGTTCGCGAGGACCTGTCAAAGAGGTAACTTAAGCCCGCCCCGGCGAGGACAAAGGGCCCGAGGCTCGGCAGATAGGTGTACCTGTCGGCGGCGGCCTGGGCGCCCACGTGCACAATCCCGATTACCGGCAACAGAGCGACGAGATAGAAGAGCCACGCGGAAAGGAAATAACCCCTGCCCCGGCGAGCCGCGACCACGGCGAATGCCGTTATAACGAGGATTATAAGGGCCGAGACGATGAAAAGCGGCCCCAGCGGGCTAAGCTCCCCGGGCAGGGGATAGAGCGGGGCGAGGTTAACCGGGAGTATCATCTTGTAAAGGTAATAAACGCAGGCCCGGACCGATACCACGAGCCTCTCCATGACCGTAAAATCCCCGAGGGGCTTTACCGCGCCGCTTTGATGCTGGGTCCAGAGCGTTACGACGGAGATTGCCGCGGAGAGGACGAAGAAGGGGATTTTTTCAATTAGAATGGTCCTGGAGCCTTCCCTGCCGAACCTTCCAAGGGGGTAATAGTCGAGTATGAGGAGGACCAGGGGCAGGCTCACCGCCATGGGCTTGCTCAGAAGCGCGAGGACGAAAAAAAAGAGGGCGAGGCCGTAACGCGACTCTGGTCTCGAGCCTCTGGCGTATCCGAGATAAAAAATGACGCTCAAGAGGTAGAAGAAGCCGCTCAGGACGTCCTTTCTCTCCGAGACCCAGGCAACGGACTCCACGTGCAGGGGATGGAGGGCGAAGAGGAGGGAAGCCACGAGGGGCAGGAGAAGCGGCTTTCCCCGAATGAGCCTCTCGACGAGGATAAAGACGAGGAAGGTGTTCGCGGCGTGGAGGACCACGCTCGTAAGATGGTGCCCCCGGGGGTTAAGACCCCAGAGGCTAAAGTCCACGGCGTGGGAGAGCATGGTGAGGGGGTGCCAGTTCTTGGCCACCACCGTGGTAAATGCCCAGCCGAGGTCGATTGTGCGTATGCCGGGGTTCCAGTAGACGTAAATCGGGTCGTCCCAGTTGATGAAACCGTTGGTCAGCGCGGGGCGGTAGGCGAGAAAGGTTAAGGCGGCTACGAGCACGGCCAGGAGTACGGATAAAGACCTGTCGCGGTTTTCCCTGTTTTCTGGTCGAGGCATTAAGTCCCTGTCCACCCCTTTCGGTCCTGTAAAAAAGACCATTATTGACCAAAACCAGCCGCAAGGCAAAAGTTTTTTGGTTTTTTACGCTCTAAAAGACCATCACCTGCCCGCCCTCGCTTACCCAGCGGGCGAGGTCGATGGTCTTGCCAACGACGGCGCCCTCCACGAAGTCCTCCTGAGTAAGCCCCCTGGCGCTCGTGCACGTAAGGCAAGACCTCACCTCCACGCCCTTCTTTATCAACTTCTCGAGCATCTCCCCCACGTTATAGAAACCCTTGGGCGTCTTCTGTCCCTTCTTCGCCGCTACCACGCTGTCCGCATAGAGAAATATCCTCACCTTCGAGCCCGTCGTAAGGAGGGCCTCAGTGAGCCTCAAGGCGTTCCATACCCTCTCGCTCCCGTAGGGCGCGTCCTGGAGAACTATCGTTACCGTATTCATTGCAAAAACTCCTTTCAGGTTTTAAGGAATAGATGATTACGGAATCCGCCGGTTTTGTCAAGCTTAGCCCGGGAGAAGGCGCATTTACAAGAGGGCCCAAAAATGCTAATATTCAAGGAAAAAACGGAGCGCCTTCGAGACATGAAAAAGAAGCAGAAATACGGGGCAAAGGCCGTTAAAGAGGCCGCCCTCGAGGCCTGGGCCAACCCCAGCCCCGAGAGGGATTATACGATAGAGATAACCTATCCCGAGTTTACGTGCCTGTGCCCCCGGTCCGGGTACCCGGACTTCGCGACCATAAGGCTCGCCTACACGCCCGATAAAAAGGTGGTTGAGCTTAGGTCACTGAAACTCTACCTCAACTCCTTCCGCTCGGAGCCCGTCTCCCACGAGGAGGCGACCAACAGGATCTTCGACGACCTCAATAAACTCCTGAAGCCCAGGAGGATGGAGGTCGTCGGGGACTTTAACGTCAGGGGGAACGTGAAGACCGTGGTCAAAGTAAGTACTTGAGGGGAACTTTTTGAAAAAAGTTCCCCTCAAACTCCCTTCAAAAACTTTTAGCTATTTATCCCCTAAGGGGAGACCCCCTCTTGCGCGAATTTCATCTTCGGGGGGTCTCCCCTTAGGGGATAGCCAAAAGTCTTTGGAAGGGGGTCTGGGGGAAACCTTTCTTCAGAAAGGTTTCCCCCAGTTCTTTAGCCCTTCACTTTTTCCGTGCAGATGTTGTTATAGGCGCAGTAGCCGCAGTTAAGGTAGTCGGGTCTTGCCGTAAAGTCCCGCCTTCTTACCCCCTCTGCCACCTCTTCCATGATGGAGGCGGCCTTATCGAGGTCCTTTTCCTTGAAGTGCGCGCTTCCCACGAGGCCGGACTCGACGAAGTGGAGCTCGCAGAGGGCGGGCTCTTTGCCGAAGGCCTCCTTGAAGGCGAGGCTGTAGAGGAGGAGCTGGGTCGAGGTCTTCGTCCTCTTATCCGCCTTTTTCTGGTCCCTTATCTCCGAGGTCTTGAAGTCCACAATGCAGGGGCCTGCCGGTCTTTCCACGATGAGGTCCCATCTCCCCCTGAATACGTACCCCTGCCTCGTCACGGTAAAGTCCTTCTCGACGGCCTTCGGGACGATGGTTGCCGAGTGCGCGTAAAACCTCTTCAGGGCCTCCATGCCAGAGTCGAACCTCTCGGTCTCGTGCCTCTTCGTGAGGAACCCTGCGCTGCTCCACGAGGCGCGGAAGACGTTGAGGAACTCCTCGAGGGGAGGGGGTGTTTCACCCTCGAGCCTTCTCCTGAAGTAATAGGAGATGGCGTCGTGTACCGCCTTTCCGTACATGATGGTGTGGTGCGGCAGGAGCGGTATCCCGAGGACGTGTATGAACCTGTACTTGAGAGGGCAGGTGAGGTAGTCGTCTATCTTGTAGGAGTTGAGGTGTAGGACCTCGTTTTCGGAGGGCGCCCTTTCGCCTTTCGCCTCCGCGGGCCCGGCGCCGAGGTTTTCTATCACCTTGAGGGAGTCCGCCTTTATGACCTCGGCCTTGGGGGAGTCGAGGGCCTCGAGCACGAAGGGGCTCGGCTTTTTCGACCTGACCCCGCCGTAGTCAGCCGCGCTCGTGAGCATCAGCCGTTCCCTGGCCCGGGTCATGCCCACGTAAAAAAGCCTCCTCTCCTCCTGCAGGTGCACGTCTCCTGTGGGGAGAAGCTCCTTGATGAGCTCCTCGGGGAGCTCTATGAGCTCTTTTCTCGACCTCCTCGGGAACCTCTCGTTAACGAGCCCCACCATGAAGACCGTGGGGAACTCGAGCCCCTTTGCCTTGTGCACCGTGAGGACCTGCACGGCGTCGCTCTCCGGGTCGGGCTCGGCCAACCCCGGGTTTTCCCCGGCCTCTATAAGGAGTTTGAGGTGCTCGACGAGGGCGGAGGTCTTGTTTATGGAGAGGGTCTCCTCCATGCGGGTTATGTTCTCGAAGAACCGCGCGATGTTCCGCACCCTGTCATCGTTCTCTTCGCTGCGGTCCTTTACAAGGTCGCCTATGTAGCCCGACTCCGTAAGGAAGGCGTAGAGGACCCTTCCGGCGCGCTCTTTGAGGGCGCGCTCGCTGAAGCGCTCCATGTCGGCCACAAGCCTCTTTATAGCCTCGAGCCCCTCTTCGGATACCGCGGCCTCTTTAAGCCTCCCTTCGGCCGCCTCCTTCATGACGTAATAGAGGGGGGCGCACCTCCTCCTCGCTACAACGTTGCAGGGCACGAGGTCCTTTGCGTTGAGTCCATAGACCGGGGAGCTTGCCAGGTTGAACACGCTAAGGTTATCTGAAAAGTCGGTTATCGCTTTGAGAAATGAGATGATGAGCGTTATCTCCTCGCGCGAATAGAGGCCGCTGTTCCCGGAGAAGTGGTAGGGGATGCCCTTCGAGTCGAGGGCCGAGAGAAAGGGTACGGCGTCCGAGCGGGCTCGCACGAGGACCGCGTAGTCCCTGAAGACTGCCTCCCCGGACTTCACCTCCCTGGAGATGGCATCGGCCACGAACTCGGCCTCCTGCGGGAGGCTCTCGAAGCGCATGTGAGAGACACCGGCTTCCCTGCCCTTCTTTTTCCCGGGTTTGACCGCCGAGACGAGTCTCTTGTCAATGCCGCTTCGGACCTCGAGCCTTTCGGGGTTGTTGTGCGTTATGAGCCTGTAGGCGCTGTCGAGTATGGGCTGTATTGAGCGGTAGTTCATCTTGAGCGTAACGGGTCTGCACTCGGGAAAGGTCTTCAGAAAGCCGAGGACGTTGCTTACGGCGGCCCCGCGAAACTTGTATATGCTCTGGTCGTCGTCGGCCACCACGGTGATGTTTTTCCTCTCTCCGGCGAGGAGTTTCAGGAGCTCGAACTGGGCGTAGTTCGTGTCCTGGAACTCGTCGGTCAGGATGTAGAGGAACTTTTCACGATAGCGCTCGAGTATATTCGGCCTCGTGCGAAAGAGCCTCAGGGCGAGGGTTATCTGGTCGCCGTGGTCGAGAAAGCCGTTCGCCTCCATGAGCTCCCGGTACTTGGAGTACGTAAGGGCGAGCTCCTCTCTCTCCCGGAGCGTTTCGGCGAAGGCCGCCTTGTCGGCGCCTTCCGGTCCCCTTTTCTTCAGCCCCTCCACATGGTCGAGGAATTCGGCGGGGGAGACGTCCTCGTCCTTGAGCCTGCCCATGAACCTTACGAGGGCGGAGAGGTACCTGGTGGGGTCGCCCTTGGGCCGGTAGTAGTCCATGGGCAGCTCGAAGAGGTGCTCCTTCAGGAATATGATGCACTCGGATTCATTAAGGAGCTTGAAGTCGGGGGGAAGGCCGATGGCGAGGGCGTTGTCTCTTATGACCCTGTCCCCGAAGGAGTGGAAGGTGGAGATGAAGACGTTGGAGAAACCGTAGGGCACGAGCGTGTCCACCCGCTCCTCCATCTCGGCGGCGGCCTTTTCCGTGAAGGTGAGGGCGAGGATCCTCGCGGGCTCGACACCCTCTCTTATGAGATGGGCGATCCTGTGGGTTATGACACGGGTCTTGCCCGTGCCGGCCCCGGCGATTATAAGGAGCGGCCCGGGCCCGTGCTCAACGGCCCTCCTCTGCTCTTCGTTCAGCTCGTGCATATTTTACCGGGGGGAACTTTCTGAAGAAGGGTTCCCCCAGACCCCCTTCAAAGACTTTTGGCTATCCCCCGGGGGTAGACCCCCGAGAGATGCAATTCGCGTAAGAGGGGGTCTCCCTCCAAAGGATAAATAGCTAAAAGTTTTTGGAGAGAGTTTGAGAGAACCTTTTTTCAAAAAGGTTCTCTCAATAAGATGATACTACACGACTGGGGAGGCTTGAAGGGGTTTTTTTGTGAAAATCCTCTTCAAGTTCTCGACGAGGGCAGTATTGTCCGTTCTTTCCCTTACGGCTATTCGGAAGTACTCGGGCCCGAGGCCCCTGAAGTCGCTCAAGTCCCTTATGAGTAATCCCTTTTCAAGGAGCCCGGCCTTAAGCGTTGGGGCCGTAATCGAGGGCTCGAGTATC
>DATEAM010000053.1:0-2871 GCA_035288385.1 Thermodesulfobacteriota bacterium | reverse complement strand
GGGGGGCCGAGGGGGGCGCAGTGGAGCATCATAGTTGCTCTCATGCTCGTCGCCCTGGCCCTTTACGTATGGGGAGGGTTCACAAAGGTGGAAGCCCCGGCATATCAGCCCATCACCTACAGCCAATTCCTCGAAAGGCTCGACGAGGGGAAGATAAGGTCCGTAACAATTCAGGACTTCACCCTCAGGGGGGAGTTCACCGAAGAGGTCGTCGTTCCCGTCGGTGAGGCCGGTGAGGAGAAGCCCGTAACCCGTTTCCAGACCCAGTTGCCCGCCTTCCAGGGCGAGGGCCTCATACCGAGGCTCTCGGAGAAGGGCGTGGAGATAAACGTGGCGCCCCCTTCGGAGCAGGCGCTCCTGTGGCAGATACTCATCGTGGCGCTCCCGTGGCTGATCATCATCGGGGTGTGGATACTGATAATGAGGCGCACCGCCAGGATCCAGGGAGGCCCGGGCGGGCTCTTCACCTTCGGGGCGAGCAAGGCCCGGCGCTTTGACGCCAAGAGGCCGGGTGTCACCTTCAAGGACGTTGCCGGCCTCGAGAGCGTGAAGACGGACCTGAAGGAGACTATCGAGTTCCTGAAGGACCCCAAGAGGTTCAAGGAGATAGGGGCGAAGGTCCCAAGGGGCGTTCTTCTCATGGGCTCGCCGGGCACGGGCAAAACGCTCCTTGCGAGGGCCACGGCCGGAGAGGCCGGGGTGCCCTTTTTCAGCATAAGCGCCTCGGAGTTCATAGAGATGTTCGTCGGCGTGGGGGCCTCGCGCGTAAGGGACATGTTCAGGAAGGCTAAGGAGTCTCAGCCGAGCATAATATTCATAGACGAGCTCGACGCCGTGGGCAGGACCCGCGGCACCGGGCTCGGAGGCGGCCACGACGAGAGGGAGCAGACGTTGAACCAGCTCCTTAGCGAGATGGACGGTTTTGAGCCCCACGAGGAGGTGGTCGTAATGGCCGCCACCAACAGGCCCGACGTCCTCGACCCGGCGCTCTTGAGGCCCGGGAGGTTCGACCGACACATAATAATAGACAGGCCGGGTCTGAAGGAGCGCCGGGGCATACTCGATGTTCACGTGAAGGGAAAGAAGCTCGCCCCGGATGTGGACCTCGACAGGATCGCCCGCGGGACCCCGGGGATGACGGGGGCCGACCTCGAGAACATAGCGAACGAGGCCGCTCTCACAGCCGCGAGGATGAATAAAAAGCTCGTTGAGATGGCGGACTTCGAGGAGGCCCGCGACAAGATCCTCATGGGCGCCGCGAGGGAGGAGACCATAAGCGAGCAGGAAAAACGCATAACCGCCTACCACGAATCGGGACACGCCCTCGTGGCGTTGAATCTTCCGAACATGGACCCAATACACAAGGTGACCATAATACCGAGGGGCATGGCCATGGGCGCCACACAGCTCCTTCCAGAGGAGGACAGGCATTATTACCCGAGGACGTACCTCATGAACAAGCTCTCCGTGGCGCTGGCCGGGAGGGTCGCGGAAAGGCTCGTCTTCGAAGACGTCACCACGGGCGCCCAGAACGACTTGAAGGAGGCCACCGCCCTTGCCGAAAAGATGGTCGCCCAGTGGGGCATGAGCGACAAGGTGGGCCCCATAAACCTCGGCAGGGGCGAGGAGCACCCCTTCCTCGGCAGAGAGCTCGCCCAGCCCAAGCGCTACAGCGAGGACATGGCCTGGCTCATGGACCAGGAGATAAGGAGACTCATAGTGGACGCCGAGAAGAAGGCCGAGGAGATATTGAAACCCAGGCGCCGCGTCCTCGACAGGATCGCCGATGCGCTCGTGAAGGTGGAGGTGCTGACCAGAGACGAGATAGACAGGATAATAAAGGAGACCGATCGGGAAGAGACGGGCACCAACTGACGATACCGGGATTCTTCCGTGGTCCCCTCCCCTCTCCCCCCTACACATCCTTCATCCCACCGTCCACGGTCAAAACGTTTGACACAGGGCATTGGAAAAAAGTATCCTTAATATGCGAATTCTCAGAAGACCCCCGGGAAGACGCCCGGAATAAAAAGGTAGTCACCATGAAGAGTAGCGCAACAGCCTTTCTGGGCTTTCTACTGGCACTCACGGTCGCCCTGGCATCCTGCGGAGCAGGTGACGAGGGGGCAGGCAGCTCAATCTCTTATACCGGGGTCGAGGACCAGGCTACCCTCACCACGGAAAACGCCCTCGAGATAGCGGTAACCGCGTACCAGGGCGGGAGCGCAGGGGCCGCGCTCGGAGAAATACGCGCGCTCGAAAGTGCCGGGGGGGACGGGGTGGGCGAGGGGGACGGAGGGGCCGCCCTATCGGGCAGAGCGCGCCTCCTCGAGCTTACGAGGGTCCTCAAG
Source organism: Thermodesulfobacteriota bacterium (assembly GCA_035288385.1). GTDB lineage: Bacteria > Desulfobacterota > GWC2-55-46 > GWC2-55-46 > JADFVP01 > DATEAM01. The sequence continues at coordinate 520 of DATEAM010000053.1, read as the reverse complement.
GAGGCCGTCTCTAAAATAGACCTCGCAGGCTCTACCGAGGTCAAGGGGTTCCGCTCGGACGTGGTCTACGGAGACTGCTCGGGCTCCTCGGGGAGCGCCTCTTACTCCATAGCCTATGACGACTTTTTCGGGGACTTCTCCGGCGACATCTTCTTCAGCGCCTTCTGCTCCGAAGGGGTTACCATCTCCGGGTCGGCTAACTTCTCTGGCGGGGTCGACCCGGCGACAGGAGGGTTCATCTTCTACACCATCGACGTGGACTCCCTTACCATGACCTCTGGAAGCGACTCCTTCGTCGCAAGCGGCGAGGTCGACTATGACTTCACCTTCTCCCCGACGACGGTAACCATGAACATGTACCTCGAGGACGCGGCCTCCAGGGTATTCTGGTTCAGGAACGTCACTATGACGCTTACCGAGAGCTCCATCTATCTTTACGCATACATTTCAGGCGGGAGGTTCTACCACCCTGACCACGGTTACGTCACCCTCGCGACACCTGACCCCCTGGCGTATTATT
>DATEAM010000052.1:0-4386 GCA_035288385.1 Thermodesulfobacteriota bacterium | reverse complement strand
CAAAAGTCTTTGGAAGGGGGGTTTGGGGGGAAACCTTTCTTCAGAAAGGTTTCCCCCCAAAAAAAACCGTGAAAGAAAAAGAGCTTAAAGATATCCTCCGCCAGGGGGCCCTCGAGCTCGGTGTAGAGCTCGACGAGGGCGCAATAGAGAAGTTCCGTGTCTATCTGCGGGAGCTAACCACCTGGAATAAAAAGATAAACCTCACTTCAATAGCGGATGAAAGGGAGATAGTCATAAGGCACTTTCTCGACTCCCTGACGCCATGGCGCATCCTGAAGGACTCGGGTTGCAGGACCCTCCTCGATATCGGCTCGGGGGCCGGGTTTCCGGGGATACCGCTGAAGATTGCCGAACCCGGGCTCGAGGTGGTCCTCATGGACGCCGTGGAGAAGAAGGTCAACTTCACCAGGCACGTCATAAGGACCCTCGCCCTTTCGGGGATAAGGGCCGAAAAGGCGCGGGTCGAGGATCCCGGTTTTATCCGGAAGTACGGCGGCCACTTCGACTGTGTCATATCGAGGGCCTTTTCAGGACTCAAAAAATTCATCCACATCGCCGAACCCCTCTGCCGTGAGGGTGGCCTTATAGTCGCCATCAAGGGCCCTGGCGCAGCAGACGAGTTGAAAGAGCTGAAAAAGGCCCCGGAAATAAGAGAAATAAGGCTCCCCTTCAGCGACCGCACCACAGTTATTTTAAGCTTCAAGAAAACCGGGGAAAACTTTTTGTAAAAAGTTTTCCCCGGACCCCTTTCCAAAACTTTTAGCTATTTATCCCTTGGCGGTAGACCCCTTCTTACCAGAAAATTTCATTCACGGGGTCTACCGCCAAGGGATAGCCAAAAGTCTTTGGAGGGGGTCCTGGGGGGACCTTTCTTCAGAAAGGTCCCCCCTGGTGTTCCACGTGGAACATCTCCATAAAAAATCTTTTTTTCTTTGAATCTATGTGCTAAACTCTTCTCGCCATGGGAAAGGTCATATCCGTAGCAAACCAGAAGGGTGGTGTGGGAAAGACCACGACGGCGGTGAACCTCGCGGCCTCGCTCGCCGTGGCCGAGAGGCGGGTATTGCTTCTCGATTTCGACCCCCAGGGCAACGCCTCGAGCGGCGTGGGTGTGGAGAAAAACGGCACGGGCGGGATCTACGAGGCGATAATAAAGAGGGCCGAGTTGAAGACCCTCTTCAAGAGCACGGAGTTAAAATTCCTCCAGGTCGTTCCCTCGAGCATAGATTTAATAGGTGCGGAGGTGGAGCTCGTAGACGACCCGAGGAGGGAGTTCAGACTGAAGGAGTGCCTCGCCGGGGCGGCCGCGGGTTTTGACTATATAATCATAGACTGCCCGCCGTCTTTGAGCCTCCTTACCGTCAACGCCCTCGTGGCCTCGGATTCGGTATTGATACCCCTTCAGTGCGAATACTATTCCCTCGAGGGGATAAGCCAGATACTAAGGACCATCGAGCTGATAAAGACCCGGCTCAACCCGGCCCTCGAGATAGAGGGCATACTCCTTACCATGTTCGACTCGAGGAACAACCTCGCCCGCCAGGTGGTCGAGGAGATAAGGAGGCACTTCGGGGAGAAGGCCTTCGCCACGATCATACCGAGGAACGTGCGCATAAGCGAGAGCCCTTCCTTCGGGAAACCCATAATACTCTACGACATCCAGTCGAGCGGCGCGGCGAGCTACATGGAGCTCGCAAAAGAGGTCATCGCAAGGGACAAACAGGCGGAAGCTTAAAGAAAGTATAATTAAATCAATAGGTTATAAGCGAAGAGGAGTCTGTTATGCAAAAAAAGGTTCTGGGCAGGGGCTTGAGCGCCCTCATAGGGGACGTGGATAGCAGGGTTGAAAAAACCGGTGATGCCAGGAGGTACTTTGAATGTCCCATAAATGAAATCACCCCGAACAGGCTTCAGCCACGGAAGAGCTTCAACGAGGAGAGTCTCGGAGAGCTCTCGGACTCCATTAAGGAGAAGGGGGTGATAGAGCCCCTTATCGTGAGGAGGGACCTCACTGGAGGTTATGAGCTTATCGCCGGGGAGAGGAGGTGGAGGGCTGCCAGGGCCGCCGGTCTTACCGACGTCCCCGTGGTCATACAAGACGTTACCGACGAGGAGAGCCTCGAGTTCGCCATCATAGAGAACATACAGAGGGAGGACCTTAACGCCATGGAGGAGGCCGAGGCCTTCCGTAGCCTCGTTAACTTCGGGCTCTCGCAGGAGGAGGTCGCCAAAAAGGTTGGCAAGGACAGAGCGACTGTGGCGAACTACCTGAGGCTCCTGAAACTCCCCCACGAGGTGAAAGAGGAGTTGGTAAAGGGGACGATTACCATGGGCCACGCCAGGGCCATACTCTCGGTGGAGGGCCATAGCGCGCAGACCGCTCTGTGCAGAAAGATAATATCCAAAAACCTCTCCGTAAGGGAGGCCGAAAGGCTCGCGTCGACCAGGGGGGCCGCGCCCTCGAGGAAGAAAGGCCCTGAGGACCCCTCTCATGTCCAGCTCGAAAATGAACTGCGCGACATCTTCAAGACGAAGGTCTCGGTAAAGGAGAAGAGGGGCAGGGGAAGGATCGAGATACTCTATTATTCTCCCGACGAGAGGGAGAGGATACTCGACCTCTTGAGGGCGCTACCCGGATAATAATATCTTGGAAAAACCGTTCATGAAAACCAGGGGGCTCCAAAATGGTCTTCAAGAAATCTTTCATGAGGTTTATAGGCAGGTCAAAGGACGGGGAGGAAGGTACGAAGATGTTCGCCAGAGAAGACAGGAGACAGGACTTCGACATAAACGGCTTCATAGGCAAGGGCATGAAGGTCGAGGGCAAGCTGAGCTTCGATAAGACCGTGCGCATAGACGGGAGCTTCAAGGGCGAGATAAACGCCACCGGGACCCTTGTTGTCGGCGAGGGAGCCTTTGTGGAGGCGGATATAAAGGTCGGCACCCTCATAATAAACGGGGAGGTCAGGGGCACCGTCGAGGCCACGGGCAGGGTCGAGCTCCAGGCCCCGGCCAAGCTCGTGGGAGAGCTGAGGGCCCCGAACCTCATAATAGGCGAGGGCACCATATTCGAGGGCAACTGCGTGATGCTCAAGAGCACGGGCGCGGAGACCACCTATACCGACGTTTACAGGCAGGAAGAAGAAATTCAGGAGACGCACTGACTGAGGAAACCTTTTTGAAAAAAGGTTTCCTCAGACTCCTTCCAAAAACTTTTAGCTATTTCCCGGTGAGTAGCCGCATAACAGGAAATAGCTAAAAGTCTTTGAAGGGGGTTTGGGGGAAAACTTTTTTCAAAAAGTTTTCCCCCGGAAAGGATAAAGATGGAAAAGGGCAAGAAGATATGGATGGACGGCGAGCTCGTCGACTGGGACGACGCCACCGTTCACGTGCTGACCCACACGCTCCACTACGGCTTCGGGGTCTTCGAGGGCATAAGGTGCTACAGGTGCACGGACGGCCAAAGCGCGGTATTCAGGCTCTCCGAGCACACGGACAGGCTCTTCGCCTCCGCGCACATAGCGATGCTCGAGATACCCTTTTCCGCGGAAGAGATAAACTCCGCCACAGTCGAGACCATCAAGGCCAACGGACTCAAGGAGGCCTACATAAGGCCCCTCGTCTACCTCGGGTACGGGTCCATGGGGCTTTTTCCCAGGGACAACCCCGTCAAGGTCTCCATAGCCGCCTGGTCCTGGGGCGCATACCTCGGGGAAGAGGGGATAAAGAAGGGGATCCGCATAAAGGTATCTTCCTTCAGCCGCCAGCACGTTAACACTTGCATGACCAAGGCCAAGCTCGTGGGCAACTACGTCAACTCCATACTCGCCAAGAGGGAGGTGGTCGCCGCAGGCTATGACGAGGCGTTGCTCCTCGACACCGACGGCTACGTCTCGGAGGGGAGCGGTGAGAACATCTTCATCGTAAAGGACGGGCTCCTTAAGACCACCCCGCTTACCTCCATCCTCAAGGGCATAACCCGGGACTCGGTATTAAGGATAGCGCGCGACAAGGGGATCGAGGTAACGGAGCAGAGGTTCACCAGAGACGAGCTCTATACGGCGGACGAGGCCTTTTTCACGGGCACGGCCGCGGAAATTACCCCCATAAGGGAGGTCGACGGCAGAACGATCGGGACCGGCAAACCGGGGCCCGTCACAAAAGAGGTCCAGTCCATATTCTTCGCCACCGTCAAGGGGGAGAACAAGGATTACAGGGACTGGCTTACTTACATCTAAATTGAGGGGAACTTTTTGAAAAAAGTTCCCCTCAAACTCCCCTCAAAAACTTTTAGCTATTTATCGCCTGGAGGGAGACCCCCTCTTGCGCGAATTTCATCTATCGGGGGGTCTCCCTCCAGGCGATAGCCAAAAGTCTTTGGAAGGG
>DATEAM010000051.1:0-3981 GCA_035288385.1 Thermodesulfobacteriota bacterium | reverse complement strand
CTCCCCCCCCCCCCCCCCCCCCCGAATAACGCTTTTCGAGGAGAAGATTAACAGAAAAACCCTTAAAAGTCATTACATTATTGGATTTCCAGGGTTGAGGGAAAATCCCCTTGACTTTCTACGCATTGTAGAATATTATATTTTCATGGCTGATAAAAGGTCAGGAAAAGAGGCCCCTGAAAGACCCCTTGGTCACCTCGGTCACCTCGAGCAGGAGGTGATGGAGGTATTATGGGCCGAAGGGGAGGCGAGCGGCAAAGAGGTCTTCGACCGCATAAGGAGGAGGCGCAAGATAGCCATCACGACGGTATTGACGGTCATGGAGAGGCTCACGAGGAAGGGGCTCCTTAAAAAGGAGAAAGGCGCGACCGTCTATCTCTACAGGCCCGCCCTCTCAAGGGACGAGTTCGCAAAGAGGGTTTCCGACACGGTGCTCCGGGGGATAATGGAGATATCGAGAAGCTCGGCGGCGGCGAGCCTCGTGGACATGCTCGCCGAGGCCGACCCCGAGGAGCTCGAGAGGCTTGGAGAGTTGATAGAGAAGAAGAAGAGGGAGATCGAGGGGGAGAAGTAGTCCGGGGCCGGTACAGGAGCCGGCTCGGCGGTGTCATTGCCCCTGCCGGCATGGTGTAAGCAAAATTTTTTTGCCCATGGATTCTATGGCTCGTAGAAAACAACCCGGTCTCCTGTCCGTGAAAAAAAACCAGAGAGGTCGTTCCATGGAAAAGGATATTTTGAAGGGTTTCTCGGCAGCCGCCGTCCTCCTTGCCGCACTCCTGTTTTTTTGCCCCGGCACGGCCCTCTCCGAAGAGGAGCCCGCAGAGGTGACCCTCGAAGGGCTAATCAATGAGGCCGTCGAGAACAACCCGAGGCTCGAGGCGGCCCGCCTCGAATGGAAGAGGGTGGAGCAGACGTACCCGCAGGCCAGAAGCCTCGACGACCCCATGCTCATGTACACCGAGCCCGTCCGGGAGGTGGAGGAAAGGATGTTTTCGCTCACACAAACACTCCCCTTCCCGGGGAAACGCGCACTCATGGGCAGGATTGCACAGAGCGAGGCGGGGATAGCGATGACGAGGTATGAAAAGACCCTCCGGGACCTGAAGGCCGAGGTAAAGTCGGCTTACTACGACCTCTACTTCATAGACAGGGACCTGGAGCTCGCAACGGAGAACAAGGCGGTGCTCGATTACTTCAAGGAATTGAGCAGGACCAACTACGGGCTCGACGTCTCCGAGCTCGACGAGCTCGTAAGGGCCCAGATGTCGGCTGCGGAGGCCACCCTCGACCTCGTTACCCTGAAGGACATGCGCCAGAACGTGGTTGCGAGGCTCAATACGCTGCTTGACCGCCCCCCCTCCACAGAGGTAGGGAGGACGGCCGAGCCCGAGGTACCTGAGTTCAAGTACACGGCAGAGGACCTCTACGAATGGGCGTCGAGGTATAACGACGAGGTGAGGATAGCGGGTCTGATGGTGGAAAAGAGCGAGCTCGAGAAGAACCTCGCCGGATACGTGTACAAGCCGGACTTTACCGTGGGCGTCAACTATTCGAACATAATCGAATCGTCCGCAACGATGTCCGGGGCGGGGGAGGACGCCTTTTCGGTAACCTTCGGGATAAACGTCCCGCTCTGGTTTTCGAGGAACAAGGCCGCCGTTACTGAAAAGGAGATCATGAGGCAGAGAAACCTCGTGGAGAGGAACGCCGCGGTGCAGGAGGCAGGCAACATGGTAAAGGCGGTCTATTTCGACCTCATGACCGCTCAGAGGATAATGAGGCTCTACGGGGAAGGTTACGTGCCCGAGGCAAAGGAGTCGGTGGAGATAGCCGAGGCGAGATACAGGGCGGGAGATGAGTCTCTCGGGAGGCTTCTCGAGACCCAGAGTATGTGGATCAACTTCCGCGTGGTGTATTACAGGGCGGTTACGGATTATCTCAAGAGCATATCAGAGGTCGAGAGGCTTACCGGCAGGGAGTTTACTCCGGATTCAGGGGAGGTCAAGGAGAGATGAAAAAAAGGAGTTCCATAATAATCGCCGTAATAGCGGGGCTCTTCGCGGGGGCCATAGGCATGTACTCGACGGGAGTGTTTCTTGGCCCCGCAAAAGAGGTCAAGGAAGGGGCCCCGGCGGGAGTAGGGGAGAAAAAGATCATCTACTGGCATGACCCCATGGACCCCGCCTACATATCCGACAAGCCGGGGAAATCCCCCATGGGCATGGACCTCACACCAGTCTACGAGGGCGAGGAAGAGACAGCCGAGCCGGGAACCGTGAAGATAGACCCGGTAACGGTGCAGAACATAGGAGTAAGGACCTCGACCGTTGAGAGGGTCAAGCTCACAAAGACCATACGCACCGTGGGCAGGGTCGACTACGACGAGAAGAGGTTATACAGGCTCCATACCAAGATAGACGGCTGGGTGGAGAAACTCTACTTCGATACCACGGGGGCCGCGGTCAGGAAGGGCGACATTCTCCTCGAGTTCTACAGCCCGAAGCTCGTCTCGGCGCAGGAGGAGTTCCTCCTTGCGAAAAAATTCGAGGGGAGGATGGAGGAGGTGGGAAGGGAGTCGCTGCTGGAGCTTAGCAGGAGGAGGCTCGAGCTCTGGGACGTGCCGCCCCACCAGATAAAAGAGCTCGAGGAGACGGGCCGCATCACGAGGACGCTCCACATACACTCCCCGGCTACGGGCATAATCGTTGAAAAACCCGTTGTCGAGGGCATGTACGTCGAGCCGGGGATGAACCTCTACACCATAGCCGACATATCGAGGGTCTGGGTCCATGCCGACGTCTTCGAGTACGAGACCCCGTGGATAAAGGTGGGTCAGCTCGCCGGGATGACCCTGCCCTCGTACCCAGGCAGGGTCTTCAGGGGAAAGGTGTCCTTCATATACCCCTTCATGGAGACCGAGACCCGGACCAATAAGGTGAGGATAGAGTTCGAAAACCCGGGTCTTGAGCTCAAGCCCGAGATGTACGCCAACGTGACCCTCGAGTCGGTCATAGGCCATGACGCGCTGGCCGTGCCCAAGGAGGCGGTGCTCCTTTCAGGGGAGAGGAGTATCGTCATAGTCTCGAGGGGCGGCGGCAAGTTCAGCCCGAGAAAGGTGACCCTCGGCGTGGAGACAGAGGACTATTACGAGGTCCTCGGCGGCCTCGAGGAGGGCGCCGTCGTGGTCACCTCCGCCCACTTCCTCATAGACTCCGAGTCGAGGCTTAAGGAGGCCATAACCAAGATGCTCGAGGTCAAGGAGCCGGCCATGGTCCAGGACGGGACGGAGAAGAAAGACAAGGGGATGGAAAGCGGCGCCGAGGGGGCCGAGGGGGCCGAGGGGGCCGAGCCGAGGACGAGGAAAGACCCGGCCCTCGAGATGATGCAATACGAAAAAGAGCACAAAGCCTCTTCAGGGGCCATTGACCACAGTGGGATGGAGATGAAGAAAAATAACGGGGCGATGGAAATGGACCATAAGACGATGGATATGCAGGAGGGCATGGGGGGGATGGAAGAGATGGACGGGCACAGGTAAAAGGAATTATCATTCGGAGACGAGTTAAAAATGCTTAAGAAGATAATAGAGCTTTCCATAAACAACCGCTTCCTCGTAATACTCTTTACGGTCTTCCTCATAGGCTGGGGAATCGTGGCCATGACGAAGACCCCGCTTGACGCCATCCCGGACCTCTCCGACGTGCAGGTCATCATTTACACGGAGTACCCGGGCCAGGCCCCCCAGGTCGTCGAGGACCAGGTCACCTACCCCCTCACAACGGCGATGCTCTCCGTGCCTTACGCCAAGGTCGTAAGGGGGTATTCTTTTTTCGGGTCCTCCTTCATCTACGTCATATTCGAGGACGGCACCGATATCTACTGGGCCAGGAGCAGGGTCCTCGAGTACCTTAATTTCGTCAAGGCGAGGCTCCCCCGCGAAGTGAGCCCCAACCTCGGCCCCGACGCCACGGGCGTGGGCTG
>DATEAM010000050.1:0-4294 GCA_035288385.1 Thermodesulfobacteriota bacterium | reverse complement strand
ATTATTGCCGTCTGCATCCTTAAGCCTCACATCAGCGTAATCCGGGAGCATATCCGGGTAGTATGGGACCGTTATAAAGAGAGGATAATCTGTCTGAGCTCCGGCTGTCGTGCCTGTTATCGTAATGGTCCGGAGTCCCTTATGCGGATATTTACCGACAGGTGCGCCAAAATTCCAGCCTGCGCACCCAATGCTGACGGGACCAAAAAGAATTATTATTAAAAGCAATTTGCAAAATTTTTTTTCAGAATGCCTCATGGGATTATAATTATTCCAATATTATTATTTAAAATAAATATTTTGTCGATACATTTTCATATTTCCTGGCAGCCTGTCGTGCCCCCCCTCACGCGCACCTCTCCACCCTGTTCCGGCCCTTCTTCTTGGCGCTGTAAAGGGCAGTGTCGGCCAACTTTATGAGCTCGTCCCCGCCCTTCATCTCTTTTGAGAAAGTGGCTATGCCGAGGCTTATGGTAAGGGCAAAGCCCTTCTCCACGTCCCTCCTCACCCTCTCTGCGGCTACATGGGCGCCCGTGAGGTCTGTATCGGGCATGAGCACCAGGAACTCCTCGCCCCCGTAGCGGGCCACTATGTCCATTTCCCTGAAGGCCTTTAAAAAGAAACCGGCAAGGCCCCTCAAGACCCTGTCGCCCGCGGGATGACCAAAGTCGTCGTTGTACTTCTTGAAGTGGTCTATGTCCATCATCACGGCCGAGAGCGCGTTTCCCAGGCGCCGCGCCTGGGCCACGTAGCGCTTGAGCTCCATATATAGAAACCTCCTGTTGGCAAGGCCCGTAAGTGGGTCGAGGAAGGTGAGGGCCTTCGTCTCCTCGTAGAGTTTCGAGTTGTGGATGGCCATGCCGAGCTGGCTGCCTATGGCCTCGAGGAGCTCCTTTTTATCCTCGGCCACCCTGGCCCCGGGCGGCAGATAAAGGTAGAGGACCCCGAGGACACGGCCCTTGGCCTTGAGGGGGACGATTATGTGCCCGTGGACAGTGATGCCGGAGTACCTTATCGTGTGCCTTTTGTCCTCGTCGGAGTTGCCGGAAATGACTATCTCCCCGGTTTCGGCGGCTATGCCGCAGAGACACTCGCCGACCACGATGTGAATGTGTTTTTTAAGAAAATCCGCCGAGTGCCCGAGGTGGGCCGCGAGCCTCAACCTGTCTCCCTCTACGAGAAAAATGCCTCCGGCCCTCTCTATCTTGAAGAGCTCGATGCTCGTCGTAGTCTCGAGGATGTTCAAAAGGAGCTCCTCGAGCCCGATCGTCCGGCCAAGGGCCGAAGAGACCCCATAAAGCGCCGAGAGCTCGGAGTTCATCTCCTGCAGCTTCCCGGTCTGCCAGGTGATCCTCTCCTCGATCTTCTTCCTCACCGTGATGTCGCGAAGTATCCCCGTAAAGACCCACCCGCCTTTCCCCCTCTCGGCCGAGAGGCTTATCTCCAGCGGGAACCTCGAGCCGTCTTTCCTTAGGCCCTCGACCTCGACTGTCCTGCCTATTATCGTCGGCACCCCGGTCTCCCGGAACCTCTCGAGGCCGAGCGCGTGCCTTTCCCTGTACTCCTCGGGCATAAGCCTCTTGACGCTCATGCCGAGGGCCTCCCTTTCCAGATAGCCGAACATCCTCTCTGCCGCTGGGTTCCAGAGTATTACGGTGTCCGACTCGTCGGCCGAAATTATGGCGTCAAGGCTCATCTCGACGATCCGCCTGCAATCCGTCTCCATTGCATCAGGCACGGTCCACCAACCTTTCGTAAAAGGCTCGGGTTTTTTCGGGATGTCTCTTCGGGGTGTCGTTACAACAAGGTAAGCGCGTCGGAGGATGGTTTTCGAGAAAGGCGCACAGCTTATTTGATGAGTATAATCCGAATAATCCTGATTTTCAAGTGGCAGGGGACGGTATGAGTTTTTGTAAAGAGGGAAAAACCGGGAAGGGCGGTGCGGTCTCTTAAGCCATAATTAAAAAACCTTCCCGTCGAACCCCCTCGAGGCATGCACCCTCCCCTCGGAGTCGACTACGACCGCCTCGGCTCCTTCGATGGCCTCTATGAGGGCAAGCCCCTTTTCGGGGCCCATTACGAAGACCGCCGTTGAGAGGGCGTCGGCGAGCGTGGGGTCTTCGGTTATAACGGTTACGCTCCTGGTAGCGCGTGCGGGGAAACCGGTCCCGGGGTCGAGTATGTGATGATACCTTACTCCCGCCTCGACAAAGAACCTCTCGTAGTCCCCGGAGGTGGCCACGGCCCCCCGCTTCACGTAGACCTCTCCGAGGAGCCCGCCCTCCTGCCTCGGGTGCTTGATGCCTATTACAAAGGGTCTTTGTCTTCGTTCGACCCCGGACTGGAAGACGAACATGTCCCCTCCGGCCTTTATGATCCCGCGCTCCACACCGCTGTCCTCGAGGACCTTTGCCGCGCTACCCACTATGTAACCCTTTGCGATGCCCCCGAGGTTGAGGGTCATCCCTTTTTTATTGAGCCCCACGGTCTTCGCGCTTTTATCTACCATGACCTCCCTAAAGTCTACAAGGGGGAGAAGGGCCTCCACCTCGGAGCTTTCAGGCACGTACCCCCTTTCGCCTGAAAAACCCCAGACCCCGGAAAGGGCGCCGATCGTTGGGTCGAAGGCTCCTCCCGAGAGCCTTGAGACCCTGAGGGCCTCTTCCACCACGTATAGAACCTCGGCGGAGACCTCCACGGGCCCGCCTCCGGCGTTTTTAGAGACCATCGATACTTCGCTTTCCGGCTTATAACTGCTGAAGACCTCCTCGAGCCTCGCAATCTCAGCGAAGGCCGCCTGGGCCGCCCCGTCAAAACGCTCCTCCTCTCCCTCCATTATGGTAATCTCCACGAGGGTGCCCATGAGGAATTTTTCGTAAACAACGCTCTCCTTCTCCTCCCTGAGGAAGAAGGGCACGGCGAGGAGCGCGAGGACAGAGGCGACCACGGCCGCATAGGCAAGGTATTTTATGGGTTTATCGTTTGCGGGGTTCATGGCAGGGCGAAGGTTTTTGAGGGGAACTTTTTGGAAAAAGTTCCCCTCAAACTCCCCTCAAAAACTTTTAGCTATTTCCTGCTATGGGGCTGCATGCCTTGAAGGGGGTTTGCTCTGTAACAGTACGGCGCCGGGGCTTTTGCGGACTTCCTGACATATCCGTGTCCATGACGCGCGGCTTTTCCGGCATAAGACCTTTCTTTGGAAGGATTTCCCCTGATAAATCAAATGGTTAGGGTTAAAACTCCTCTTCCTCTCCTTCAGGTTTCTCTACTATCCTGAAGGCCGTCTCCTCCTCGAGGCCGCCCCTTATCCTCTGCTCCCTTTCGTTTCTGCTCTGGCACTCCACGCACACGCGGGTGAAGGGCAGGGCCCGGAGCCTGTTCTCCGCTATCGGCTCCCCGCACTCCTCGCAGGCGCCGTATGTCTTGTCGTTTATCCTCTCGAGGGCGTCCTCGACCTCGGCGAGCTTTTTCCTCTCCCTGTCGCCGAGCATCAGCGAGAGCTCGCGCTCTCTCTCCTTGCTGGCGATGTCGTAGATGTCCCCTATCTCGTGCTTCAGGTGGTTGCTCTCGCTCCTGACCTTCTGGGCGACCTCCTGGAGGATGCGATTCTTTACCTCCTGGAGCTTCTGGGTTATCTCCTTCTTAAAAGAGACCTTCCTCCCCTTGGGCTCTGCCGCCGCCCTTGCGGCCTTTGAGGGCCTGGCGGGGGTGAGGGTCTTTTTCTTTGCCGTTGCCTTCCCGGTCTTTTTTCCAGCGGTCTTCTTCGCGGCCGCCTTTCCTGTCTTTTTAGCTGTAGCCATATCCTTTCTTCTTTGTCCCCATTTTATTGTTTTTTTTGCCGTAGGCGCGATTGATTAGTATACAGTTTTTTTTGATATTGTCAAGGCAAAATGGTTTTTTGTTTTTATTAAGAAAATCAATTGGTTATGTAGCAAGGGAGGCTCTTTTTGAGTAACGTGACCATAGCGCCCGTCCTTTGCTTTTAACCTCTGGAGAGGCTCCTTTGCCGGTTATCCTCTCTTTCGAAACCGATTGACAGGTATTCGGAATTTACTATAGAATATCTCTATTTAAACCCGGAGCCCGCCTCAGCCGAGGGGATGTTCCACGTGGAACACCTTGGGGGGAACTTTTTGAAAATTGAAAAAAATTCCCCTCAGACTCCCCTCAAAAATTTTTGGCTATCCCGCTGGAGTAGACCCCGTGAATGAAAACTCGGGTAAGAGGGGGTCTACTCCAGCGGGATAAATAGCTAAAAGTCTTTGGAAGGGGGGGCTCGGGGGGAACCTTTCTT
>DATEAM010000049.1:0-7170 GCA_035288385.1 Thermodesulfobacteriota bacterium | reverse complement strand
GACGACGCCGTCTTCCGTCTTGACCCACCATACGGTTACCATGTTCCTCGACAACACGAGCGCAGGGACGATGACCGTAACCGGGGCGAGTGTTTCATGGGTCGGCTCCACGGCCTTCCTGAGAAAGATAACCATAGGAGGGGGAAGGAGCGGGGTGGGACAGACCTTTACCGACATCGCCTCGGGGCTTACCACGACGGTAACCGGGAATCCGCCCTATACGAGGGCCGTATCAAACGCAACGCTTACGAGCGCCCAGATAGCCGCAGGAGCGCGCTACGCGCCAATAACGCTCGAGTTCAAGGACTCCGACGGGAACGCCGTCGACATGCGAGACGACCGGCTCCTCATAACCCTTTACGTGAGGAACGACTCTACGGGCACGACGAGCTGCCTCGCTTACCTTACCGTGTCCCGGAGCCTGGAGGGCGTGTTCGTCCCCTTCGGCCCGAGCATAACGGCGGCCCAGCAGGACAAGCCCTCGAGCCCCACCTTCGGCTATGCCGTGCCAGGGTCCACCGGGCTAAATACGGTCCCCTCTGGCTCCGAGGGCACCGTGGTCGCGGACTCCGGAGTAACGGTAAACGTATCGGCTGACGTCTCAGGCAACACCACTGACGAGACCACGGGAACCAAGGTCCCCGTATCCTCCGTAAAGCTCTACTACAAGGTCACGGCCAACACGGTCACCACGGCCCCGGCCTCCGGGTTTACGGAAGTCACGATGACCAACGCGAGCGGCAACATCTGGACGGGCGCCATACCGTCGAACGACGGGTTCAGGGTCTGGTACTACATGGTGGCCGTCGACGCCGACGGGAACTTCGACCGCGACCCCGAGGTCGCGCACGGCGCCTATGTCTACGACCAGAAGGAGTTCGACGTATGCGAAGTTACTCCGAGTGAGCCCACCGGCGCCATCGCCGTCGCCTCCGGCTCTGACGTTACGGTCAAGTGGGACGCCGTTACCACTTACACGAATGGCGCCACCATAAACCCCGTGGATACGATAAAGTACAGGGTCTACAGGGGCGGCTCCCTCATAGCCTCGGACCTTACTACCACCACCTATGTGAACACGGGACTCGCCGCCGGCGTTTACACCTACACGGTGAGGGCGACGAACGCATGTTCCACCCCGGGGCCGAAGGTAAGCTCGGACTCGAACACGGCTGCGGCCTGCGTGGGCCTGTCAGGGTCCTTCACCCTCGACGTCTCCCCCACCGAGATCTACCAGGGGCAGAGCTACAACGTCACCATACTCGACTGCCTCGCCATATACTCCACCTATGCCACCACCGTGGAGACGATAAACTCCACCGCGGGCTACTTCGGGTTCTCGAACACCAGCTCCGTGGCCACCTACAGCCCGACGATAACGGAGACGGGCCCTGCCACGGCCCTCTTCCCCATCACCATAGGGACTACGGCAAGCGCATTGGAGACGGGTAAGCTCCGCGTGGCACAGACGGACACCATCACCGTAACCTACGCGCCGGTCTCGCCGGGCGTGTCAAGGACCGTTCAGGTAGTAGTCGACCCCTGCACGAACACCCCCAAGGCGCCCGCAAGCCTTACGGGCTCCGTCACGGGGCAGAACATGGGCCTCACCTGGTCGGCGGTCACCCTCAATACCGACGACACCTCGATAGCCGACCTCGCGGGCTACAGGGTCTATGAGAAGGTCTGCGCCGACGGAGCGCCCAACTGCACGGGCTCTGACATAGTGAAGGACTGGTTCCTCCGTACCACAACCGACTCCGCGACCACGTCCGTTACCGTGGCCGCCGACCAGGGCAACGTGAGCCAGAGGATATACTACTTCAAGGTCAAGGCCTACGATTCGTGCTCGGTCCCCGTGGAGAGCGCCTACTCGGACCCGTGGAACGAGACGAGGTAAATAGCGATGTTCGAAGAAATTAAAAAGGCGAAAGGGAAGTCAACCGACGAGAGGGGTTTCATCCTCATACTCGCCCTCGTCACCATGGTGGCCATGACGGTCATAGGGTTGAGCCTCATAATGAACATGACCGTGGACATGCAGCTCTCGAGGAACGAGAGGGAGGCGAAGACCTCCTTCCAGCTCGCCGAGGCGGGGGTGAACGAGGCGATGAGCCGGCTCCACCTCGCGGAATCCAACTCGAGCTACATAGGGGAGAAGACCACGGACGCCGGGTACAGGACCATCGGCTGGAACGCCAGTAACGCCCTCGGAAGGAACTTCGGCTACAACTACGGGGGCTCGAGCAACTCGGTCGACAACATGAACTATACGGTGTCCATAAGGTACCTCGACGAGACCAACTCCGAGGGCTTCTGCGACGACAACGAGGTTAGCCCCAATACGTCCGCCAACTCCACGGTGCCCCCGTCCACCTGCTCCAACACCTCTGCCGAGGTTTCGATGTACGGCCAGGACTTCAACATCGACTCCACCGTTACCTACCTTACGAGGGGGATATTCCCCGTATACAGGATAGTCTCCACGGGGACCTCGAACACGACTACCAGGACCATAGAGGCCTTCGTGGGCGCGAGCGCGCTAAATACCGACACAGAGTACGGCATCAACACCAACACCTGCATAGACGCCAACGGCGCGGCCAACAACCTCGGGGTCGTGCTCCAGGGGCCCGGGTGCGGGTGCGACCCCCAGATAACGGGCTCATGCGCCACGAACAAGACCGCGGAAGACAATTTGATCACGTACCTCGGAGAGGACATATCGAGCGTCAAGGACATGGCCGACGAGAAGCACTACTGCAAGAACGGCACCTGCAGCGCCCCTGGCGACGACATACCCTCGAGCGGGTCCATCGACGACGTAGTCTCCGACTGGGGGGACCCCACTGGCGACGCGTATTCAACGCTCATATACATAGACAACTCGGGCGGCAAGGAAGTGAGCCTCTCGGGCAACTACTCGGGCCGCGGCATACTCATAGTGACGGGGGACCTGAAGCTCTCGGGCAACCTCACCTACGAGGGCCTCGTGTACGTCTTCGGCACCCTCACCCTCGGCGGCGGCGGGGCCAGCATAAACGTCACGGGCGGCGTCATGGCCGACAACACGGTAACGGCCAACGGCAACATCACCGTGGTCTACGACCAGCCCACGCTCCTGGCCGTGGCCAAGGAGAACTCCTCCTCGGCAATACTCATCTGGAAGAGGCTCTAAAAATTTTTTGCCTCGTGGACGATAATTTATATATAAATTATGTTAAATTACATCTTATTAGAAAATGTTATTGACATTTAAGGAGGATTGGAATAGAGTCGGACCTGGCCGGAATTAAAGTGGCAGGGTCGCTCCACTGGCCTGGTTCCGGTAACCTTGTGACTTTAGTGCTTGTGTTATGCGAAAGAATAATCTAAAAAAGATCAGGGAACGGATGCTCCTGAGCAAGTCCGAGCTCGCAAGGAGGGCGGGGCTGTCACCGCTCACCATCGACAGGATAGAGAAAGGGCACACCTGCAGGATGGAGACGAAGAGAAAGGTGATAAGCGCCCTGGGGCTCAAGGTCTCGGACAAGGACAAGGTTTTTAAAGACTGAAGGGGAAGTAAATGGCGATATCTATCTGGCCTTTTTTCGCGAAGAGGGACGCAGCGGCTTTTGACATAGGCTCGAGCTCCGTTAAGGTCGTTCACATGAGCCAGACCAAGAAGGGCTGGGAGCTGGAGAAGCTCGCCATGGCCGAGTTCCCGCCCGAGGCTATTGTGGACGGTTCGATTATCGACTCCATGACGGTCATCAAGACCATCAAGGACCTTGTAAAGGAGCAGGGCATAAAGGTAAAGGACGCCGTCAGCTCCCTTACGGGCCACTCGGTCATCATAAAGAAGGTGAGCTTTCCGGCCGTATCCGAGGAGGAGCTCTCCGAGAGCATCCAGTGGGAGGCCGAGCAGTACATACCCTTCCCCATAACGGAGGTGAACATAGACTTCCAGATACTCGGGGCCGACAGCGAGGGCAGAGGGCAGATGGACGTTATGCTCGCCGCGGTAAAGAAGGACGTGATAAACGACTACACGAACGTCATAAGGGAGGCGGGCTTGAACCCCGTCATCATAGACGTGGACGCCTTCGCCCTTGAAAACATGCTGGAGATAAACTACCCCGCCGTAGCCGGCGAGACCATAGCCGTGGTGAACATCGGGGCGAGCATAACGAGCATAAGCGTGCTCGTGGGGGGGGTGACCACATTCACCAGGTCGGTGCCCATGGGCGGCAACCAGTTCACCGAGGAGATCCAGCGCCAGATGAACGTAAGCTTCAAGGAGGCCGAGGCATTGAAGACGGGCAGGGCCAAGGGGGACGCCAAAGGGCTCGCCGGAGTGGTGGACGGCGTTAGCGCCAATCTGTGCATGGACGTGAAGCGCTCCCTCGACTTCTTCCTCGGCGGCGGCCAGACCCTTAACGTGAACAAGATATACCTCTCCGGCGGGGGCTCGAAGACCAGGGGCTTGAAGGACATGATGCAGGAGAAGATTTCCATACCCGTGGAGCCGATAAACCCCTTCAAGAACCTTGAGCACAGCGACAAGGCCTTTGACGAGGAGATGCTTGCGGACCTCGCCCCTTACTTCGCCGTGGGCGTGGGTCTCGCCACAAGGAAGTTCGGGGACAGGTAGAGCCCCGCTGCACCGGAAGCCCCGGGAGCGGGCCTTAAAGACAGGGACCGGCTGAAAATGATACGCATAAACCTTCTGCCCGTAAGGGCCGCCAAGAAAAAGGAATCCGTAAGGTTCCAGCTCACGCTGGCCGGGCTCATCACCGTCTTCGTCGTAGCCGTGACCATTGCCTTCTACTTCACGGTAAAGAGCGAGGCCACGGCCGTAAAGAGCGACATCGAGAGCGGGGAGGAGGAGCTTCGCGTGCTCAAGGAGAAGATAGGCGAGCTCTCGCTGATAAAGGAGCAGAAAAGGGTCGTGGAGGAGAAGCTCAGGGTCATATCGGGGCTCGAGGAGGCGAGGACTGGCCCGAGCGATCTCTTCGGCCTTATAAGCACGACGATCCCTGAAAGGGCGTGGCTCAGGAACATCAAGGACGACGGATTCGTCATAACCCTCGAGGGCTTCGCCTCCATGGACGAGGACGTAGCCGAGTTCATGAGAAGACTCCAGCGCGCAGCGAGGTTCAAGGCGGTGGAGCTTGATGTGGCCCAGAGAGTGAGGGAGCCGGAATCGAGCGCCGACGTGGTCAGCTTCATAATAAAACTCGAGAAATGAGGACCCTTAAATGGCCTTCGGTCTGAACATAGAGTCCATAATCAAGCTGCCGCTCTCCAGGAAGATAATCATACTCGCGGTCATAAACGTCTTTATCATAGGCGCCATCTACTGGTTCCTCATAAGCCCCAAGAGGGAAGATATAGGGAACCTCAGGGCGGACTTCGACGACCTCAGTCAGAAACTCGATGAGAACAGGCGGGTGGCCGCCGACATCCCCAGGTACCGGCAGGAAAAAGAGGATATGGAGAGAAAGCTCCTGGACGTGGTGGCCAAGCTGCCCAACGAAAAGGAGATACCCGACCTGATAGACGGCATAAGCGAGGCGGGTGAGAAGGCCGGCCTCAAGATACTCCTTTTCAAGCCTGGCAGAGAGGTGCCCAAGGGCTTCTACGCGGACATCCCCGTGGTCATGAGCGTGGAGGGGAGGTTCGAGAGCTTCTATGACTTCTCCAATAAGGTGGCCGGGCTCCCGAGGATAGTGAACCTGAGCGGCATGGACATAAAGAGCCAGGGGCACAAGAACCGCATCCCGGTCCTCAAGGCCGACTTCGTGGCCACCACTTTCAGGTTCCTGCCCACGGAGGGCAAAGGGGCAGTTGGGGGCGAAGGGGGCGAGGGGGGCGAAGGGGGCGAAGGAGCTCCCGAGTGATGGTAAAAAGACTCTTAAATACGACGCTCGTTATTTTAATGCCCCTCGTCCTCCTCTCCTGCGGAGGGCCGGAGCCCGAGGAGAGCGAGCCTCTTAAGAGGGCCCAGCCCCCGGAGGCCGCCGTCGAGGATACGGGCGTCGAGCAACAGGCCGCTCCCGCGAGGACCTTCGGCGCCCCCCTGGACAGGAACCCCTTCCTGAGCCACATAATGCTTCAGAAAGGCACGAAGGAAGAGACCAAGGCGAGGGGGCCCCTCGAGTGCTGCGAACTCGGTCTTTTCAGGCTTCTGGCCGTGGCCGTGAGCCCGGACAACTCCTACGCCCTCATACAGGCCCCCGACAGCAAGCGCTATATCGTAAGACGCGGCGACGTACTCGGCCCGCGCGGAGGAAAGATAATAAGGGTTGACACGAAGGGCATAGCCGTAAGAGAGTATACGCGGGACGCAAGGGGTAAGGTGCTCTCTTCGAACGACACGGAGATCAATTTGCCCGTCAAGGGGGAATGGCTTCTGAGGTGAGACGGGCGCAGGACCGGGGGGGGCGAGCGGCACAGGGGCCCGGTCAACGACACATAACGACTTGTTTTCTTGAGCGCAGGGCATGAGCGTATTTTGCGGAGGACCCCTGGATCGTGGCTGGCTATCTCAAAGGCGACTTAACTCTTTGTAGCATACGGAGGTTGTTATGCGTTTCAGCATATTGAAGAATCATCCCCTCGCGGGGTTATCCGGCTTCATACTCTCCGGGTTGCTCTTGTTTACGGGATGCACCACAATGGGCCCGAAGAGCATGGAAGAGGAGCTCGTCACAGAGCCGGCCGCCACCGAGTTAGCCGTGACCGAAGAGGCGCAAAAGGTAAAAGTCGAGTCCGTA
Organism: Thermodesulfobacteriota bacterium; assembly: GCA_035288385.1. Taxonomy (GTDB): domain Bacteria; phylum Desulfobacterota; class GWC2-55-46; order GWC2-55-46; family JADFVP01; genus DATEAM01. The sequence goes on along the minus strand of DATEAM010000049.1, from coordinate 412 downwards.
AACGTCGTCGGTGACGGCGACAGGGTCCTGATAGAGACGAGCGGCACGGTGAGATATACGGTCTTCAGGCTCTCGGAGCCGGGAAGGCTCATCGTGGACCTGCCCGGGGTAGACCTTGAGAGTATCCCTGCAAGCTTCGAGGTGGACAACAAGTTCATATCCGAGATAACCGCCGTAAACCACGGGGGCGACGAGAACATAGGCAGGATAGTCATTGGACTCAAAGACGGAGTTGACCACGAGGTCAAGTCCGGCGAGAACAGCATCCTCGTAAACTTAAGTCACGACCCATTCGCAGTAATCCCCAAACCCTCCACTGCCGCCTTGCAGGTGGCCTTCAGAGACGGGGAGACGGGGCCTTCGCGCACCGATGCCCCGCCCGCGGTGAAAAAGCCCGCCCTGGAGCCCGAGG
>DATEAM010000048.1:0-18404 GCA_035288385.1 Thermodesulfobacteriota bacterium | reverse complement strand
GGGGGACAAGAAACGACGGTGTCAAGGATGGACGTGGACGCCGACGGCCATGACGACGTTGTGGTGAGGACAAGGGATTTGAACCTCTTCATAAGCCCGCGCTTCGGAGGGGCTGCTTTCGAGCTCGATTACAGGCCCGCCGGGATAAACCTCCTGAACACCTTAACGCGCTGGCCCGAGGGCTACCACCACAGGATAGGGGATGCGGGCAAGGCGCCCGAAGGGGGAGGGGGCGTGGGGGGCGTGGGGGGCGGGGGGGGCACCGAGAGCATACACGACATTGTGCTCTCAAAGGAAGATGACATCAAGAAATACCTCAAGCTCGACTCCGCGAGGAGGGGCTTTATGCAGGACCGCTTCCTCGCCGAGGAGGTGACGGTGGAGGCCTTTTCCGGGGCCGAATTCTCCGAGCTCGGGGACTTTTTTACGGGCCGCTACGACGCCGGGTTGACGGGAGACGGGGTCACCCTCTCGAGGAAGGGCTCGGTTAAAGGCCGCCCGGTGACGGTAGTGAAGGGGATAAGGGCCGCCGGGAATTCCCTCGGAGTCGACTACAGGGTCGAAGGCGGCGAGGCCGCAGCGGGGGTCAGGTTCGCCGTCGAGTTCAACGTGATACTGCCCTGCTGTGACGGGCCCGTCTGCCGCTACGACGCGGGTCCCGTCCCCGTCCCGGAAGCCGGGCTCGGCACGACGGGGGAGCTCAGGGAGGCAAAGAGCATAAGCATAATAGACGCCCTTACGAAGGTAAGGCTCTCCATAGAGGCGGATACCCCGGCCACACTCTGGAGGTTCCCCGTCTACACGGTATCCATTTCCGAGGCGGGCTTTGAAAAGATATTCCAGGGCTCTTGCGTGGTCTTTCTCTTTCCCATGGACACCGGCGGGCTCGACGTGGGCTTTGACATCCGGGTGGAGGGGCATGACGTTGGATAAGGGACTTGTCGAGAAGATAAAAAGGATAAGGCTGCTCCTGCTCGACGTGGACGGGGTCCTGACCGACGGAAGGATAATCTACGACGACGACGGTCGAGAGACGAAGTTTTTCGACGTAAGAGACGGCCATGGGCTAAAGCTCCTTATGCGAAGCGGAGTGGAGGTGGGCATCATAACCTCCCGGGAGTCCCGGGTCGTGGCTCACAGGGCGAAAAACCTCGGCATAGAACTCCTCCGCCAGGGCATGCTCGACAAACTCAAGGCCCTCGAGGAGATACTCGAGGAAAGACCCTACGCCCCCGAGGAGATCGCCTACGTGGGAGACGACACGGTGGACCTGCCCGTGCTTAAAAGGGTGGGCCTTTCGGTGGCCGTGGCCGACGCCGTAGAAGAGGTTAAGGAGATGGCCGACTACGTGACCGGGAAGACCGGGGGCCGGGGGGCCGTAAGGGAGGTGGCGGAGCTGATACTCAAGGCCCAGGGCAAATGGGAGGGGATAATAGGGCATTACCTGAGATAAACGGCTCTTCGGGGCCCTTTATGTACGCACCAGAGGCCTTCTCTGTCTTGGCTCACCTTTAAAAGGACAAAAACCTTTACACCACATGGTGCCGGTGGTATAATTTTTGCAGGGTTTTTTTGTTAAAAAACACATACATAAAGATACGTTACAGGGCTTGCTGGCGCGTACACCCGGCTCAGGCGGCGGCACTTAAAAAGAGTATCCATGAAAGGTAAGTGGAGATTCATCTTTCTGGCCTTTATTGCGCTTTCCCTGGCCGGTCTTTTCGCGCTTACGGTCCGTCAATACAGGGGCGCTAAAAACCTCCAGGCCACCTTTACCGAGGAAGGGGGTGTCGGGATAAGGATAGACGACGTACATTACTCCAACACCCGCGCCGACAGGCTCGTCTGGGAGCTCGACGCCAGCTCGGCCACTCGCTACAAGAAGGACGAACTTGTCGTCCTCGACGCGGTAAAGGTCGTCTTTTACGCCGAGGACGGGACCCCATATACCCTTAAGGCCAGAGAGGGGAGTTTTAGCGAGCCAACGGGCCGCATGGAGGCCACGGGGGCGGTGGAGATATCCTCCGGAGCTGGCTACAGGCTCGAGACGGAGAGCATCAGCTACATGGCGGACACCAGGCAGATAACAACCGACGAGCCCGTGAGGATGACCTCGGGGGGCATGGAGGTCGAGGGCGTGGGGCTCAGGGTGGACATAGACGGGGGGAGGTTTTATCTCTTGAGAGAGGTCAGGGCGTTGCTGAGCGACAATTCACTTTAAGGGCCGTCAATGGAATCGGTGAGGTCTTTCCCAAATATTTTTTTCGCGGCGGCCCTTCTCCTCACCGGTATTTCCGCTCCGGGGAGCGTATACGCGGAGGGCGCCGATAAAAAGCCGATTACCGTGACCTCGGACTCGCTGGAGGCGGACAGGAAGGCGAAGATGGTGGTGTTCAGGGGCGAGGTGGCGGCCGAGGAGGATTTTCTGCTCTGCTCCGACGAGCTCCGGCTCTTTTACGGCGATGGAGACGAGATAGACGAGATAGTAGCCACGGGCAACGTAAGGATATTCCAGGACGAGAGGACCAGTAGGTCGGCCAAGGCAGTATACGACAGGAGGGAAAGGACGATAGTGCTTACCGGGGAGCCTTTCATAACCCAGTGCACCGATACGGTAAAGGGAGAGAAGATAACCGTATACCTGGACGAGGACAGGGCGTTTGTCGAGGGAGGCGAGGGCGGAAGAGTCAGGGCCGTCATAATGCCCGATAAGAAGTGTCAGGGCAGCGAGGCCCAGGACAAGAACCCCCCGGAGAAGGGCGTAAGTGGAAAAGCTCGTTGTAAAGGGTCTCTGTAAGTCCTTTAAGAGGAGGAAGGTGGTCGACGGCGTAAGCCTGGACGTTGAGCCAGGACGCATCGTCGGGCTCCTCGGCCCCAACGGCGCCGGCAAGACCACCACCTTCTACATGATAGTGGGCTTAATCGCCCCGGACGCCGGAAGCGTCCTCCTCGAAGGAGAGGATATAACGCGCCTTGCCATGTACGAGAGGGCGAGAAGGGGGATAGGGTATCTCCCGCAGGAGCCATCGGTATTCAGAAAGCTCACCGTCGAGGAGAACGTAAGGGCCATACTCGAGTTCCTCGACATCCCTAAAGCCGAGGTCCAAAGACGCCTCAAGGCCCATCTTGAGGATCTCGGCATATCGCATCTCGCCGGCTCGAAGGCCTATTCCCTCTCGGGCGGGGAGAGGAGAAGGGTGGAGATAGCTCGCGCCATGGTAAACTCCCCCAGGTTCCTGCTGCTCGACGAGCCCTTTTCAGGGATAGACCCCATAGCCGTGGGGGACATACAGGATATAATGACCGGGTTGAAGGAAAAGGGCATAGGCATACTCGTAACCGACCACAACGTGGGCGCCACCCTCGGCATATGCGATTACGCCTATATCATAGACGACGGCAGGCTCCTTAAGTCCGGGGCCCCGGAAGAGATACTCGAGAGCAGACGCGTAAGGGAGGCTTATCTCGGAGAGAGGTTCAAGCTTTAGCCTTTTACTGATCGACGACCGGCGATGACGGCCGTCGGCAGGGGTACGGGTCACGTTCATGGCATACGAGCTCAAACAGGAACTCAAGCTAACTCAGTCCCTCGTGATGACGCCCCAGCTGCAGCTTGCCATAAAGCTCCTGCAGCTCTCAAGGCTCGAGCTCGTCGAGACGGTAAAGCAGGAGCTTGAGAAAAACCCCGTTCTCGAGGACACCGTCGAGGCCGACACGGACCAGATACAGGAGGAGGCGAAGCCCGAGGTGACGCAACCCGAGGTGGACTGGCAGAGCTACCTCGAAGGCTCGGGCGACTACTCCTCGCCCCGCATAAACTTCAACGAGAGGACCGAGGATACCGACCCCATAGGCAACATCTCCTCCTCAGAGGGCGGGCTCAATGAATACCTCATCTGGCAGCTCAAGATGCAGGGCCTGCCCGAAGAGGATAGAGTCCTCGGCGAGTTCATAATCGGCAACATAGACGAGAACGGGTACCTGAGGATACTTGAAAGGGACGGGGTGGACGACGACGGCTACGAGGAGGCCGTGGTGGGTGAGATATCGAGGTGCACCGGGACGGAGGCGGAAAAGATCGCCGCGGTGCTCGCCAACATCCAGAACTTCGACCCCTCGGGGGTGGGCTCGCGGACTCTGAGGGAGTGCCTTCTGATTCAGGCCCGACTCCTGCCCGTAAGGGATACGGTCGTCGAGGAGATCATCTCGGCTCACCTCGAGGACCTGGCGAAGAGGGACTACAGGGCGATAGCCAGACGCCTCGACGTCTCCAGCGAGGAAGTCCTCGACGCGGCCAGGGTCATACACAGGAACCTCAATCCCTCCCCTGGGGCCGGCTACGGAAAAGAGGCGGCCCGGCAGATAATCCCCGACGCCTTCGTCCACAAGGTGGGGGACGACTACGTGATAACCATTAACGATGACGGGCTCCCGAGGCTCAGGGTCAACCAGTACTACAGGAACCTCCTCGCAACCCATGGCGAGGTCGGCGACCAGGCGAAGGCCTACCTCCAGGACAAGCTCAGAAGCGCCATGTGGCTCATAAAGAGCGTGCACCAGAGGCAGAGGACGATATACAGGGTCGTGGAGTGCATAGTGAAGATGCAGAGGGATTTTCTCGACAGGGGCCTCAGGTATTTGAAGCCCATGGTGCTTAAGGACGTGGCCGAGGTCCTCGAGGTCCACGAATCCACGGTGAGCAGGGTGACGTCGAACAAGTACGTCCAGACCCCGCGCGGGCTCTTCGAATTGAAGTACTTCTTCTCGGGGGCCATCGCGAAAACCGACGGCAGCAACGTCACGGCCGAGTACATAAAGGAGAAGATGCGCGGCCTCATAGAATCCGAGGACTCTAAAAACCCCCTGAGCGACCAGGAGATAGTGAGGCTCCTCAAGGACTCCGGCATAAACCTGGCGCGCAGGACGGCCACGAAGTACAGGGAGGCCCTCGGGTACCTCTCTTCCAACAGGAGAAAGGAACGGTTTTAGGTATTGAAGGCGAAGATGTTTGTGCCCTGGTGCCGGGCATGCGAGGGATGCGGGACGCGGAGCCTGCATATGAATGGAGCGGCCCTCGGCCGCTTCTCGAGACGATTGTTGAAAAAATTTTCCATAGACCGGAGGTAAACGAGCATGCATGTAACCGTAACGTTCAGGCACATGGAGTCTTCCGACCCCCTGAGGAGCTACGCCGAGGAGAAGAGCGAGCGTCTCCAGAGGTTCCTCTTCGAGCCCATAGAGGTCCACTGGGTTCTGTCCGTTGAGAAGATACGCCATATCGCCGATGCGACGATAGTCGCCAACGGCGTTACCGTAAAGGCCAACGAGGCCACCCAGGACATGTATTCGGCCATAGACATGGCCCTGGACAAGCTCGAGAAGCAGGTAAGGAAGCACAAGGAGAAGGTGAAGGACCACAAGCCCCACGCCGACACCCCCGAGAGCATACGTTTCGCCGCGACCGAGGCGGAAGAGGCCGCCGCCGCCCCGAGGATCGCGGCGAGAAGGAACGTGTTCGCAAAGCCCATGTCCGTTGAAGAGGCCGCCATGCAGATGGACGTGGCCGGAGACGACTTCATGGTCTTTACCAACTCCGATACGAGCGACATCAACGTAATATACAGGATGACGAGCGGTGAATACGGCCTCATAGAGGCGCGTACGAAATAGAGGGCCGCCCTCCGGGGAAACCCGCCGCGAAAAAGGCCCTCGGGTTCATGCCAAAAACTTTATGCCCTTCATCGTCTGCATGGGGAATCCTCTGGTGAGAGGTCCTTTCAAGGGGTCTCGCTCCGTGCGGCGGCAAAAGGGGGGTCCGGTGGAAAACTTTTACACGGGTGCGTCGATCCCTTACGAGCTTTTTAGGTAACAGGTTCTCTCAGCGCAAGAGAAGACAAGGATCTTTTACGCCCCCCTGCAAGAAAGACCCCTCCGGCTCAAGGTCTTTGCCTATGAGGCTTGTAGACGTATTGAGAAAAGAGTATATCATGCCGGAGCTCGAGGCGCGGGACAAGGAGGAGCTTCTCGACGAGATGTGCTCCCGCCTCTCTGAACTGGTCCCCGACCTCGACAGGGGCAGCCTCCTGAACGCGCTACTCAAGAGGGAGAAGCTCGGAACCACCGGCATAGGCCACGGCGTGGCCCTGCCCCACGGCAGGCTCAAGGGCGTGAAAAGTATAATGGTCTTTTTCGGCAGGAGCAGGAGGGGCGTGGACTTCAACTCCATAGATAAGACTCCAGTGCATCTCTTCTTCCTCATAATCGCCCCGGAAAACTCGGCGGCCACACACCTTAAGCTCCTGGCGTGCATTTCGAGGATACTTAAAAGCCAGGAGTTCAGGGACCGGCTCCTGAGTGCGTCGACACCTTCGGATATTTTCAGCCTCATCGAAGAGGCCGACAGAAAGAACGCCTTTGTCTGAGTCCTTGAGGCGCCGGGGCGGGAAGGAATAGCGAGGTCCGTACCATGGGGTTTAAGATAAGGGAACTCTTCAAGGAAGAGGAGCTTAAGCGCTTCGGACTCAAGCTCGTTGCTGGCAGGAAGGGCCTTAAAAACGAGCTCTCCACCCCGAGGATACAGAAACCAGGGCTCCTGCTTACGGGTCTTCTCGAGGAGGTACACGCCGACAGGCTCCAGATATTCGGCGCCGCGGAGCTCGGGTACCTCAAGGGTCTTGCCCTTGACGAGAGGAAGAGGGCGTTAGCGGTGGTTTCAAAGCCGCTGCCCGCCATAATCGTAACCAGGGGGCTCGAGCCCCCGGATTTTCTCAAGACCTTCTGCGACGAGAGGGCCATCCCCCTCTTCACCACACCCCTTACCTCTTCGGCCCTGATAGAGGGCGTAACGAAGTATCTCGACGAGAGGCTCGCCCCGAGCGTAAACATACACGGAGTTCTCGTGGACGTGCTCGGCATGGGGATACTCATGATAGGCAAGAGCGGGATAGGCAAGAGCGAATGCGCCCTCGACCTCGTATCGAGGGGCTACCGCCTCGTCTCCGACGACGTGGTTATCGTAAAGAGGCTCCCGCCGGGGATCCTCTTCGGCACCTCCGCCGACCTCATCCGCTACCACATGGAGATAAGGGGCCTCGGGATAGTCAACATCCAGGACCTCTTCGGCATAACGGCGATAAGGGGAAAGAAGCAGATGGACCTCGTCGTGGAGCTGGTGAAGTGGGAACCCTACGGGGAGTACGAGAGGCTCGGCTTCGAGGAGAAGGCCTACGATATACTGGGCGTGGGGCTGCCGTACCTCAAGGTCCCGGTGAGCCCTGGAAGAAGTGTGGCGAGCATCGTGGAGGTGGCCGCGAGGAACCAGATATTGAAGATCATGGGCAAACACTCGGCAAGGGAGCTTGAGTCGAGCCTGGGCGACGTCCTCAAATCCAGCGTAAAGGTGGAGGGTTGAAGGATATAAGTCTTGTCGTGCTGAGCGGCCCCTCGGGCTCCGGAAAATCCACCGCGGTGAAGGCGCTCGAGGACATAGGCTTTTTCTGCGTGGACAACATGCCCCCGGCCATGCTCCCCAAGTTCCTGGAGCTCGTGGCGCAGTCCTCGGAGATAGCCAAGGCCGCCATCGTCGTGGACGTAAGGGAGCGGGAGTTTTTGAAGGAGTTCGTCCCCGTATATAATTCCATAAAGGAGAGCGGGTTCAAGACGGCGCTCATATACCTCGAGGCCACCGACGAATCACTCGTAAGGAGGTTCAGCGAGACAAGAAGACGCCACCCTCTCGCCGCCGAGGAGAGCCCCATCGAGGGGATTGCGAGGGAGAGGGAGATGCTCGAGGGCCTCAAGGCCCATGCCGACAGGTTGATCGACACCACTCACTTCAACGTACACGATCTTAGGGGCGTGATAAAGGACCTCTTCTCGGGGCCCGTAACAGGCGAGAAGATGACGGTAAACCTCGTCTCCTTCGGGTTCAGGTACGGCATACCCGCGGACGCGGACCTCGTCATGGACATAAGGTTCCTGCCCAACCCCTACTTCGTCGATACATTGAAGGGGCTTGACGGAAAGAGCGAGGAGGTAAAGGGCTTCGTCCTGGAAGGGGCGCCCACACGGGAGTTTCTCGAGAGGTTCGAGAGCATCCTTTCCTTCCTCGTCCCCCTGTACTGGAAGGAAGGCAAATCCTATCTCACCATAGCGGTGGGGTGCACCGGAGGCAGACACCGCTCCGTGGTCATCGTCGACATGTTGAGCGAAAAGCTTAAGTCCGATATAGTCAATATAAGGACGAGGCACCGCGATATACTTAAACCCTGAACGCCTGTTGGACGTGTCGAGGCAGAAAACCGAGAGGGTACGGGAATGGTAGGCGCCGTAATAATAACGCACGGAAGGGTCGCCGAGAGCCTTGTGGGAGCCGCCGAGTCCATCGCGGGCAAGCTCGAAAGGGTGCGGATAATGTCCGTAAAGGGCACGGATACCACGGAAGGGATAAGGGAGGTGCTCGCCGGGACAGTAAAAGAGGTTGACGCCGGAAAAGGAGTGATAATCTTCACGGACATGTTCGGGGGAACCCCCACGAACATAGCGCTCTCGCTCCTTGAAGAGGACAGGGTGGAGGTCATTACCGGGGTAAACCTGCCTATCCTCTTGAAGTTCGTGAGTCACAGGACGGAAAAGCCCCTCGCCGAGCTCGCACTTTTCTTGAAGGAGTATGGAAGAGAGAGCATAGTGCTCGCCGGGAACGTGTTGAAAGAAAAGAAATAATAAGTGTTTTCTTTAAACTTCCAATTTACAGGCGAATCGGTTACACTGAAAACCTGCCTCCCGGTTCGTTTGTGAAGACCTTCCGGCCTCTGGTTGGTCAAAGGGCTGTTAGTCATGATAAGTCTTGTCAGGGTAGACGACCGGCTCCTCCACGGCCAGGTGATATGCGCATGGGTCCCCTTTGCCGAGGCGGACTTTCTCATCATAGCCTCTGACGAGGCCGCAGGAGACAGCCTCGCCAGAGAGGTCATGAGCTCGTGCGCCCACAATGGCCTCGACGTGATGGTAAAGAGCGTGGACGACTCCGTCAGAGCGGCCGAGAAGGAGGATTCCCTCGGCCACAGGGTAATACTCGTCGTTGGCGACCTCAAGGACGCCATGAGGGTCTACACTAAAGGCCTCGAGTTCAAAAAGCTCAACATAGGCAACATCCACCACGAAGACGGAGGCAGGACGATCGCGAACTCGGTTATAGTAGACAGCGAGGACGAGGAGATCATAGAGAGGTTCGTGGATCTCGGGGTCTCCATAGATATAAGAGACGTGCCCGCTACCGAGCCCACGCGGTACGTCTCGAGGGACAAGAAAGGCGCATGAGGGCCTGGGGGGGCTTGCGTGGGCCTCATAAAAAAACGCGACAGTGGTGTTTAGCCGTGAAGCCGCATCCCTGGGTTCCCGGGGAAAATAGACTTATGGAGCGTTCAGGGCCTTGTTAAAGGGTATACTTATCGACTCGCTCGTCGTCTCCTTCGCAGGCGGTCTTCTCGCCCTCGACAGGACGGCGGCCTTTCAGTTCATGGTGTCGAGGCCCATCGTGGCGGCCCCGGTAATAGGTTGGCTCCTCGGCAACGCCGGGGCCGGGCTCGTCGTCGGCGTGGTGGTGGAGATGCTCTTTATCGGGGACCTCCCGGTGGGCGCCTACGTGCCGGTCCACGAAACGGGCCTGTCCGTTCTCACCACCGCGCTTATCGTGACGGCCATCTCCTCTGCTGGAGCGGACCCCGGTGTATTTACTGCGGCGGTTACAGTGCCTATATTCCTCATCGTGGGCCTGCCAGTGAGCAGGCTCTACAGGAAGGCAGACACGCTTACCAGGAGGGTCAACTCGAGGTTCTTCCACTCGGCGGAGTACCACTTGAACGCGAGCCAGGACGCGCCTCTGGCCAGAGAGAACATGAAGGGGCTCGCCGTTTTCTTCACCACGAGCGTCGTCTCGCTTTTTGTGACGGCAGCCCCGCTCATGTACGCGGTCTCCCTTGCGGCATCGGCTCTGTCCCTGTCGGGCTCCATGTACCCGGCGCTTGCGGGCTCGGCGATAGTCGCCCTTGCGGCCGCGTACAATGCCCTTTATACGGACAAGAGCGTTTTCATATTCCCGGCCTCAGGCGTCGCCGGGGCGGTTGTCTGGATTCTGGCGCTGTAGGGGTCACAGCTTGTTTTGATTCCAGGGAGGTCTTGTTGGTCTCGAGGACGGCGCGTTTAAAGGTCTTGCTCGGCTCATTTTTCATACAGTCGTCATGGAGCTATGAGAAGATGCAGGGCCTCGGTTTCGCGGCGGCATTGAAGCCCGCCCTCGACGAGGTCTGGGGCGGGGACGACGCCTCGAGAGGCACCGCGATCAAAAGGCACCTCGACTATTTCAACGCCCACCCCTACATGGCCTCCCCCATACTCGGGGCGACGGTGAAACTCGAGGAGCGGGCGAAGAGCGGTGAAAGGGGCGCTAACGCCCCTGTAAGGTTCAAATCCCTTGTCACGGCCCCGTACAGCGCCATGGGGGACATGTTCTTCTGGGGCTCGGTAAGGCCGCTCGCTTCCGTGGCCGGGGTACTCGCCGCGGTATTCTGGGGCCTGTGGGGGCCGGTAGTATTCCTCCTCGTATACAACCTCTTCCATTTATGGATGAGGCTTGTCGGCTTCAACAGGGGCTACGAGCTCGGCGAGGGCGTGGTGGAGTATATAAAGAGGCTCGCCCTCCCCCAGTGGTCGGTGAGGGTAAAGCAGTTCGCCACCCTTGTCCTGGGGTCCGGGGCCGTGGCCGTTGCCTGGAGGATCTCGGCGCCTCTTTCAGACGGAGGGGACGGTTTTTCCGCGGCCCTGCCCCTCCTCGTCGCCTCCGCGGCCATCGCGGGGGTCTTTAGCATTAACGTCTTTTTGAAGAAGGGCCTGAGGATATCGAGGCTCCTGTACATGGTAGTGGTGCCGCTAATACTTTACGGGGTGGTGGTTTATTGATATGAATGAGATGATGAAGGACGACACATCGGAGCTTGTCAGGACCTATACCATAAGGAACAAGCTCGGGCTACACGCCCGCGCGGCCTCCATGTTCGTGCAGGTGGCCAACAAGTTCGACTCGGAGATATACGTCTCCAAGAACGACCAGGAGGTCAACGGCAAGAGCATCATGGGCATACTGATACTGGCGGCCCCCAAGGGCTCGGACATAACGATAAAGGCCGTGGGAGGAGACGCGCTGAGCGCGGTGGATGCGCTCGGGGAACTTATAGAGGACGGTTTCGGCGAGGACTGATGGCAGAGACGAAAAAACAGGTTGCCCTCATGAGGGGCATCGGGGTCTCCCCGGGGATAATAATAGGCAGTGCCCACCTCCTTGAGAGCGGAGTGGTGGAGCCGGCGCACTACTGCTATCTCGAGGCCTCGGAGGCGGAGGGCGAGATAGAGAGGTTCAAAAAGGCCCTCAAGGAGAGCCGCGACCAATTGAGCCGTATAAAAAAGAAGATGGAGGAAGACGGCAGGGGCAAGGAGCACACGAGCATAATAGATGCACACTTGATGATCCTCCAGGACCACATGCTCATAAACGACACCATAAAGGCCATAAATGAGCAGAGGGTTAACGCGGAGTGGGCCCTTAAAAAGGTCCTCGATGGCCTGACCGCCTACTTCGACAAGATAGACGACGAGTACCTGAGGGAGAGGAGCTCTGACATAGAGCATACCGTGAACAGGGTCCTCGTCAACCTCATGGGCAGAAAGCACGAGAGCCTCTCCGAGGTAAAGAAGCCCTCCGTCGTCATAGCCCACGACCTCTCGCCAACGGACACCGCGCAGATGGTAAAGGGCACGGTCCTCGCCTTCCTGACCGACGCAGGCGGCAAGACCTCGCACACGGCAATAATCGCCAGGGCCCTTGAGATACCGGCCGTGGTGGGCCTCGAGTCCATAACCCGCAGGGTGGAAAACGGGGATACCGTCATAGTGGACGGCACCACGGGCACCGTTATCGTAAACCCCTCCAAGAGCGTAATCGAGGTATACAGGAGGCGCAGGGAGAGGTACGAGAGCTACGGCAAGGCCCTTTTCCATTACAAGGACCTGCCCAGCGAGACCACCGACGGAAGAAGGGTGAGCCTCATGGGGAACATGGAGATAGTCGAAGAGATAGACTCCCTCATAACCCACGGGGCCGAGGGGATAGGGCTTTACAGGACGGAATTTTTGTACCTGAACAGGAAGGAGCTGCCCACCGAACAGGAGCACGTCAAGGCCTACAGGGAGGTCATAAAGAAGATGGCCCCCAACCAGGTAATAATACGAACCCTCGACGTGGGTGGCGACAAGGCGCTTCCGGGCAGGGAGGCCTCCGAGGAGATAAACCCGGCGTTGGGCCTCAGGGCCATAAGGTACTGCCTGAAGAACAGGGACCTCTTCAAGACCCAGCTCCGGGGGATTCTGCGCGCGAGCTCCACCGGGAAGGTCAAGGTCATGTTCCCCATGATCTCCGGCATCGAGGAGCTCAGGCTCGCAAAGGCGGTCCTTGAAGAGGCCAAGGAAGAGCTGAGGGGCGAGGGCAAGGCCTTCGACGAGAAGATCGAGGTGGGCGCCATGATAGAGATCCCTTCTGCCGCCATCATAGCCGACCTCATAGCCAAAGAGGTGGACTTCGTATCCATAGGCACCAACGACCTCCTGCAGTACTCCCTCGCCATAGACAGGGTCAACGAGCACGTGGCCTACCTCTACGAACCCTTCCACCCGGCGGTGCTGAGGATAATAAAGAACGTGGCCGACGCCGCGGAGAAGGCGGGGATAAGCGCCGGGGTCTGCGGGGAGATGGCAGGAGAGCCGGAGTACGCCTTGATACTCCTGGGCTTCGGGATCACGCACCTGAGCATGAGCGCCTTTTCCATACTCAAGGTGAAGAGGCTCATCAGGTCGGTGAGTTACGCGCAGGCGAAAAAGATCTGCAAGAACATCCTCGACTTCGCCACGGCCAAGGAGGTCCAGAGCTACATAAGCTCGAGGCTCCCGGACATGTACGCCGAGGAGTTCTGGAGCTGAGGGGGGGGACCCCGGGGGCTCCAGGGGAGGGGGGCGGGGGGGGCGCTGGGGCGCGCGGGGTGGCGTTTGGGCGTGTGGGAGTGGAGGGGGCGCCGGGATAGGAGAGCGCGGGCATAACCGCAGGCCATGCACCGGGGCATCTGTTTTTGTCCGGAACCGGAGGGGCAAAAACTCGTTGACAAATCATCATAAAGAAAAGATAATTGAAACTTCATTTTTCCGGTAAAAAAACAAAAAAGGAGATGGATGATATGGGAAAGAGGGAGTATCTGTTCACATCGGAATCGGTTACCGAGGGGCACCCGGATAAGGTCGCGGACCAGATATCCGACGCCATACTCGACGCGCTTATAGCCAAGGACCCCGCGAGCAGGGTGGCCTGCGAGACGCTCGTCACCACGGGGCTCGCCCTCGTCGCCGGCGAGATAACGACAAAGGCGATGATAGACTATCAGGACGTAGTAAGGGGGACCATCAAGGACATCGGCTACACGGACAGCTCCATGGGTTTTGATTACAAGACCTGCGCCGTCATGGTTACCCTCGACAGGCAGTCCCCCGATATCGCCATGGGGGTGGACAGCTCCAAGGACAAGGAGCAGGGCGCGGGAGACCAGGGGTTGATGTTCGGCTACGCCTGCGACCATACCCCGGAGCTCATGCCCATGCCCATAACCCTGGCCCATAAGATCACGCTCAGGCTCGCCGAGGCGCGCAAATCAGGCGAGCTGCCCTTTCTAAGGCCCGACGGAAAGAGTCAGGTCACCGTAAGGTACGTCAACGGACGGCCCGCAATGGTGGATACCGTCGTGGTCTCGAGCCAGCACTCGCCCGAGGTGGCGCACGCAAAGCTCAAAGAGGCGATAATAGAAGAGGTGGTAAAGAAGGTCGTCTCCCCAGAGCTCATCACGGCACAGACCAAATACCATATAAACCCCACGGGAAAATTCGTCGTCGGCGGCCCCTACGGCGACTGCGGGCTCACCGGCAGAAAGATAATAGTCGACACCTACGGCGGCCACGGCAGCCACGGCGGCGGGGCCTTCTCGGGCAAGGACCCCTCCAAGGTCGACCGCTCGGCGTCCTACCTCGCAAGGTACATGGCCAAGAACATCGTCGCCGCAGGCCTCGCCGACGAGTGCGAGGTCCAGCTCGCCTACGCCATCGGGGTGGCGGACCCCGTCTCCGTCATGGTGGACACCTTCGGCACGGAGAAGATAGACCCGGCGGAGATTGAGAACATCATAAAGAAGAACTTCCGCATGAAGCCATCGGAGCTCATCAAGGACCTTGACCTCCTGAGACCCATCTACAGGAACACCGCGGCCTACGGGCACTTCGGCCGCGACGGCGAAGGCTTCAAGTGGGAACTCACCAACAAGGCCGGGGCCCTGAGAGAGGCCGCGGGCCTCAAAGCCGTTTGAGGGGGACTTTTTGCCGGTTAACGTTAGTTGAAGAAAATTTTAGAGACTAATAAGCCTCAAAAAGCTTGATTGCCGCAAACTTCCAGCGGAAAGTTCGCCTCAAGCTCCCCTCAAAAACTTTAAGCTGTTTATCGCATGGACGGAGACACCCTCTGAAGAGAAACTCCTTCACGGGGTCTCCCTCTATGCGCCAGCCATAAGGCATTGGAAAGGGGCTTTGGGGGGAAACCTTTTGCGAGAAAGCTTTCCCCCCGCCAAAAAATATAAAAAGGAGGGAAGATGAAATACCACGTAAAGGATATGGGCCTCGCCGGCACCGGAAAGAAGAGGATAGAGTGGGCCGAAAGGGACATGCCGGTTCTGAGACAGGTCAAGGATAATTTTTCGAGGAAGAGGCCATTGAAGGGCGTAAAGATAGCCGCCTGCCTCCACGTAACGACAGAGACGGCGAACCTCGCCATAACGCTGAAGGCGGGAGGGGCCGACGTTACGGTGTGCGCCTCGAACCCCCTTAGCACCCAGGACGACGTGGCGGCCTCGCTGGTCAAGAACTTCAGTATCCCCGTATTCGCCATAAAGGGCGAGGACAACAAGACCTATTACAGACATATAAACGCGGCCCTCGACAGGAAGCCCAATATCACAATGGACGACGGCGCGGACCTCGTATCGGTAATACACAGCGAGAAGCCCAGGCTCGCCAAGGGAGTCATCGGCTCCACGGAGGAGACGACTACGGGGGTAATAAGGCTCAAGAGCCTCGCGGCGGCTAAACTCCTCAAATTCCCCGTAATCGCGGTAAACGACGCGGCCACGAAACACCTCTTCGACAACCGCTACGGCACGGGCCAGTCGACCATCGACGGGATACTGCGTGCCACCAACCGGCTCCTTGCCGGCTCCAACTTCGTGGTATGCGGCTACGGCTGGTGCGGAAAGGGCCTGTCCATGAGGGCAAGGGGCATGGGCGCAAACGTTATCGTGACCGAGATAGACCCCTTAAAGGGCCTCGAGGCGGTGATGGACGGCTTCAGGGTCATGCCCATAGCCGAGGCCGCACGCATAGGGGACTTCTTCTGCACAGTCACGGGTAACCTCAACGTCATAAGGAGACAGCACTTCCAGACCATGAAGGACGGCGCCATAGTGTGCAACTCCGGCCACTTCAACGTGGAGCTCGACCTCGAGGGGCTAAAGAAGATCTCCAGGGCCAGGAGAGAGGTGAGGGAATACGTGGAAGAGTACATCCTCAGGAACAGGCGCAGGATTTACGTCCTCGGCGAAGGCCGCCTCGTAAACCTCGCCTGCGCCGAGGGTCACCCGGCGAGCGTCATGGACATGAGCTTCGCCAACCAGGCCCTCGCCGCCGACTTCCTGGTGAAAAAGGGCCCCGTCCTCAATAACGAGGTCTATACCGTACCCGAGGAGATAGACAAGGAGATCGCGCGCTTGAAACTCGCCTCCCTCGGGATGACCATAGACACCCTCACGAAGGAGCAGAAAAAGTATCTCGCCTCATGGGAGATGGGCACATAGCCGGACCCCACTTTAACCATGAACCGGAAAAAGGGCGGGCCCCGGGTCCGCCCTTTTTTCATGGAAGCCCTGTAGAACAAGGGGCAGCGTGGTTTTATCAGGGCGTTACAGCCCTTTTTAAACCAACCGATTGATACGGGTTTGACAACGGGCGATGGTGTTGTAAACTGATTTGTATCGAACTTTTTCTGGAAATCATGTCAGGAGGTAATCGTTTATGTCCACTGTGAGAGCCTTTTTCATAGCCATGTTATTCTTCGTATCCTCGGGCACCCTCGCCCTGGCCACTGAGCCCCTGCCCGCCGTCCCTCCCATACCCGGGGACAACACCATGACCCCTGTTAAGGTAGAGCTCGGAAAGATGCTCTTTTTCGACCCCAGGCTCTCTTCGAGCGGGGTCATAAGCTGCGCCACGTGCCACAACCCGAGCTTCGCCTTCACGGACCGCGTCCCGCGGGCCCTCGGGCACAACCACCAGGTGGGCCCCAGGAACACACCGACGGTCCTTAACGCCGTCTTCCTGGGCTCACAGTTCTGGGACGGCCGCGCAGAGACCCTGGAGGCCCAGGCCCTCGGACCCATCCAGGCGTCCGTGGAGATGAACGAGTCCCTTGAGAACGTGGTAAAGAGGTTGATGGAAATACCTGAATATGTCGAGATGTTCGAGAAGGCCTTCGAAGGCGAAGACCCCTTAACCCCGGGTAACGTCGCCAAGGCGATAGCGGCCTTCGAGAGGACGCTCATAACAACCAACGCCCCCTTCGACAGGTTCCTTAAAGGCGACGTGAACGCCATTTCCCCTGCGGCGAAACGGGGCTGGGACCTCTTCGAGAAAAAGGGGTGTGTCGCCTGCCACAACGGCCCCAACTTCACCAACTCCACCTTCCAGAGGATACAGGTCCCGGGCTCAACCGACCTCGGCAGGTACGAGGTTACAAAGAATGAAGAGGACAAGTACAAGTTCAGGGTGCAGACGCTTAGGAACATCGCCCTTACGTACCCCTACTTCAACAACGGGAGCGTGTGGAGGCTCGAGGACGCGGTGAAGATAATGGCAAGAGAGATGCTGAGGATCGAGCCCACTGAAGAGGAGGTCTCCGACATAGTGGCCTTCCTTAAGACCCTCACCGGCGAGATGCCGAAGTTCGAGTACCCGGTACTGCCATAAAAACCCGGGGGGGAACCTTTCTGAAGAAAGTTTCCCCCCCGGACCCCCTTTCCAAAGACTTTTGGCCGCTCTGGGTGGCTCCCCCGAAAAAACCGGGGGAGCCACCCAGAGCAATAGCTAAAAGTTTTTGAAGGGGAGTTTGAGGGGGAACTTTTTACAAAAAGTTCCCCCTCAAGTCTTTTTCTTCTTTATGTAGTTAAGGAGCCCTCCTTCGAGTATACAGTCTCTCTCCCTGTCGCTTAAGTCTATTTTCAGCCCTATCCTCTTGTCCCCCTTGTTTCTGATAAGGGCATGGGTTTCGGAAAGCCCCTCCTTCACCGCCTTTCCGAGCTCGGGGAAGGCGAGGGTATCGCCCTGGTCGAGAAGTTCGAGGTCTTCGGGGTTCTTGAAGACCAGCGGCGCGATGCCGAAGTTTATGAGGTTGGCCCTGTGGATCCTGGCGAAGCTTTTTGCGAGCTTTACCCTTACGCCGAGGTATCTTGGGGCTATGGCCGCGTGCTCCCGCGAGGAGCCCTGGCCGTAGTTCTCGCCCCCCGCGATAATTCCTCCCCCGGCCTCTTTGCACCTCGCCGCAAAGGTCGTGTCCACGCGCTCGTAGGTGTACTCGCTTATCGCAGGTATGTTGCTCCTTAAAGGCAGAATCTTGTTTCCAGCGGGCAGGATATGGTCCGTGGTAATGTTATCACCCACCTTGAGGAGCACCTCTGCCTCGTAGGTCCCGGCAAGCCCCTCGAAGGCGGGGAAGGGTTTTATGTTCGGGCCCCTTATGACCTCGACCTTCCTTCTCTCCTCCTCGGCAAGGGGTTTGATTATTATCGACTCGTTGTAGACGTATCTTCTGGGCTCCACGACTCGCGGGTATTTGCCGAGCTTTCTCGGGTCCCTTATTTCTGCGTAAATGGCCGCCGCCACACCCACCTCCGGGCTCGAGAGGTAGACCCTGTCGTCCTCGGTGCCGGACCTGCCGGGGAAGTTCCTCGGGAAGGTCCTTACCGAATTGGACCCGGTGGCCGGGGCCTGGCCCATGCCTATGCACCCGAGGCATCCGGACTGCTGGATGCGCGCCCCGGCGTGGGAGAGGAGCGCCGTGCCCCCGGCGCGCTCGACGTTTTCCAGGGCGGCGCGGCTCCCCGGGTTTATCTCCAAGCTCACTCCTTGGTGCACGACCCGGTCTTTAAGGGCCTTTGCCACCACCATCATGTCGTGGAAGGAAAAATTCACCGAAGAGCCGATTATGACCTGGTGGACTG
>DATEAM010000047.1:0-2875 GCA_035288385.1 Thermodesulfobacteriota bacterium | reverse complement strand
AAACCTTTCTTCAGAAAGGTTTCCCCCTCGGAGCCCTTAACCCTCGGCAAAGGTCTTGAGGAGTTTAGCCCTGGTGGGGTGGCGGAGCCTCCTTATGGCCTTCGCCTCGATCTGTCTTACCCTCTCTCGGGTCACGCCCAGGACCTTGCCCACCTCTTCGAGGGTATAGTCCTGGCGTTCTCCTATGCCGAACCTCATCCTGAGGACCTTTTCCTCGCGGGGCGTGAGCCCTGAGAGGACGAGGTCGGTCTGGTCCGAGAGGTCCTTGTCTATGGCGGCATCCGACGGGGAGGGCGAGCTCTCGTCCTCTATGAAGTCCCCCAGAGAGCTCTCCTCGTCGTCGCCTATGGGGGTCTCGAGGCTCAGGGTCTGCTTCATGAGGCGCAGGATCCTCCTTACCTTCTGGATGGGTATGTCCATCCTCTCGGCTATCTCCTCGGGGAAGGGCTCTCTTCCGAGCTCCTTAAGGAGCTGCCGGGAGGTCTGCAGGAGCCTGTTTATCGTCTCTATCATGTGGACGGGTATCCTTATGGTGCGGCCGTGGTCCGCGATGGAGCGGGTGATGGCCTGGCGGATCCACCAGGTGGCGTAAGTGGAGAACTTGTAGCCCTTCTTGTAGTCGAACTTGTCGACGGCCTTCATGAGGCCGATATTGCCCTCCTGGATGAGGTCCGAGAACTTGAGGCCGAGGTTTATGTACCTCTTCGCTATGCTCACCACGAGCCTCAGGTTGGCCTCTATGAGCTTCTGCTTCGCCTCCCACATGTTGTAGTCGTGGACCTTGACCATGCGGGCGAGCTCCTTAAGCTCGGCTCTTTTCATGGAGAGCTTCCTCATGACGCGCCTTACCCGGGCCTTCGCCCTCTGGGCCTTCTTCATGCCCCTTTTGAGCTCCTCCCTATCTATGAGGCCCTCGAGGCGCACTATCCTCCTTACGATCCTCCTTATGACGCGGCTGCTCAGGCTGAACTCCTTAAGGAGCTTGTAGGCGCCTTCGGGTTTCCTTTTCCTGAGCCTCTCGAGCCTGGTGATGACATCTTTGGTGTACGCCTCGTCGAAGGGCCCGTCTTCCTCGGCCTCTTCCATGAGCTCCCTTAAAGAGGCCTTGTCCGTCTTTATCCTCTCGACGACCCTCAGGACCTCCCTCAAGGCAAAGGGGCTTGAGAGGGTGAGCTTTCTTAGCTCCTCTCTCGCCTCCTCTATCCTCTTGGCGTAGACTATCTCCTCTTCCCTCTTAAGGAGCGGCACGGCCCCCATCTCGCGCATGTATATCCTTACGGGGTCCTCCACCCTTTCGGACTCGACGGCCTCTTCGGCCTTCGCCCCTGCGCCGGCCTTCGACTTGGCGACCTTCTCGGCCGTGTCCACCACGTCTATGCCGAGCTCTCCGAGGGTCTCAAGGAAGCTGTCCATCTCCTCTACCGAGAAGTTTTCATCGGGAAAGGCGTTGTTTATCTCGTCGTAGGTGAGAAAGCCCTTGTCCTTGCCCAGGTCGATCAGGCTTGAGAGCCCGTTGTTGTCTCCCGGGGTCTTGAGCTCTTCTTCGTTTCTCTTCGTCATATCCCCATCCTTTTATTATATAAGGCTTTTTAGGCGGAAAATCATTCAATCATACTATAACTCTATATGGATTGTCAAGGGAGGTCAAGGGGTGGAACGGAAAAACCTTGAAAAAATGCCCCCCTTTGCATAAAATACAATATTTGCTTATAATGCCGGTTAAAGGGAGATTAAATCTTTTTAAAAATACCGTTTTTCTACGGTTTTTCGGAAAAATCCCGGGGGCCGGGGGTTTATAAAAGGAGTTAAAAAAAAGATACGAGGAGAGGAGATACCTTATGGCAAACGACACATTTCTCAAGGCCTGCAGGCGCGAGGCCACGGACTTTACCCCGGTGTGGCTCATGAGGCAGGCAGGGCGCTACATGAAGGAATACATGGAGATAAGGAAAAAGCACTCCTTTCTCGAGATGTGCAGGACCCCGGAGATAGCCTGCGAGGTAACGCTCCAGCCCATAAGGAGGTTCGAGCTCGACGCGGCCATAATATTCGCCGACATACTGCTGCCCCTTGAGGGGATGGGCATCGGCCTCGAGTTCGCCAAGAACGAGGGCCCCGTCATATCGAACCCCGTGAGGGAGGCCCGGGACATAGACGCCATAAGGATAATAAACCCGGAGGAGGACGTGCCCTATCTCCTCGAGGCGATAAGGCTCGTGAAAAAGGAGCTCGACGGCAAGGTCCCCCTCATAGGCTTTTCCGGCGCGCCCTTTACCCTGGCGAGCTACATAATCGAGGGCGGGGGGTCGAGGAACTACATCCACACCAAGGCCCTCATGTTCAGCGACCCCGGCGCATGGGCCGCGCTCATGGAAAAGATTTCCGAGATACTCGGGAGGTACCTGAACGCCCAGGTCGAGGCCGGGGCCCAGGTCCTCCAGATATTCGACTCCTGGGTGGGATGTCTCGGCCCCGATGACTACAAGCGATTCGTCCAGCCCTACACCAAAAAGGTCATAGACTCCGTAGGGGGCAGGGTCCCGGTAATAAACTTCTCCACCAACACGGGCACCTACCTTGAGCTCCTCGCCGAGGCCGGGGGAGACGTCATAGGGATCGACTGGAGGGTGAGGCTCGACAGGGCCTGGGAGAGGATAGGCTTTGAGCGCGCCATACAGGGCAACTTCGACCCCGGCATACTCTTCGGCCCCGTAGAGGGGATAAGGAAGAGGGCGAAGGAGATAATAGACCAGGCCGGGGGAAGACCGGGACACATCTTCAACCTCGGCCACGGCATAATCCTCGGCACACCCGTGGATAACGTCCAGGCCCTCGTGGACAGCGTCCACGAGTTCAGCCGGGGGGAAACTTTCTG
>DATEAM010000046.1:0-10169 GCA_035288385.1 Thermodesulfobacteriota bacterium | reverse complement strand
GAAGAAAGTTTCCCCCCGAACCCCCCTTCAAAGACTTTTGGCTATCCCATGGCGTTAGACCCCATGAAAGAAGTTTTCAGGCAAGAAGGGGTCTAACGCCATGGGATAAATAGCTAAAAGTTTTTGAGGGGAGTCTGAGGGGAACTTTTTTCAAAAAGTTCCCCTCAGTTAAAAGTTTTCCTCATCTCTCCCATGACCTCCGGTGTGATTTCTTTTATGCCTTTGGACATTGCGTAGCGTTCCACTCCCGATGCCACCATCTCCTTTAGAAAGGGGGGGACTCTTTCGAGCCTTGCGAGGGCCTCTTTCGTCCATTGGGGTTTTTCCGTCTTTATTTCTTTTTTCGCCTCAGGCCCTTTCCCCGGCTCATGGCCGCACCACGGGTCTTCTCCGAAGAGGTCGCCTTTAGTGAGAGCTCTCGCCCTGCATCCGCCGCAGAGTGTCGTGTATTCGCACTCCCTGCAGCGTCCCCTGTATTCGGGGTTTCTGAGGGAATAAAAAACCCCGTCGCCCTCCCATATCTCCCTTAAGCTTCTGGTCTTAAGGCTCGGCGAATTTTTGTCCACTGGTATATAGGGGCAGGGCGAGACAAAACCCTCTGGTGAGATCCTCAAATAGGTCCTTCCGGCTATGCAGCCGCTCGTCGCGCCCTTTAATAGCGGGTTTTCGGGGTCCTTTTGCTCGGCGACCCTCAGGAAGTGGGGGGCGCACCTCGCCCTTACGATTATATTTCCCCGGTGGGTCTTTTCGGCCTCCAAAAGGTAGTCGAGCGTCTCCTCGTACTCGGCTGAAGAGAGGTCCGTCGAGTCCTGACCCCGGCCCGTGCAGACAAGGAAGAAGACGTTAACGGCCCTCGCGCCGAGGTCCCTGGAGAGTTCTATGAGCCCGGGGAGCTCCTCCCTGTTTTCCCGGGTCACGGTGAACTGGACCTGGAAGTCGAGCCCCGCTCTTCTCAGGTTTTTTATCCCTTCAACCGATTCATGCCACGAGCCTTCCTTGCCCCTGAAACGGTCGTGGTAGCCCGGGGCGGTCGAGTCGAGGCTCACCCCAACTCCCTTTACCCCGCTTCGTGTCATTCGCTCGACGGTGGCGTAATCGAGGAGTGTGCCGTTGGTCCCCACGAATACCGTAAGGCCCTTTTTTGAGGCGTGGCCTGCTATGTCGAAAAAATCGGGCCTCAAGAGGGGCTCTCCGCCTGTGAGGATGAGCATGGCGGCGGGGTTAAGCGAGGTAATCTCCTCAACGAAACCCTTTGCCTCGTCGGTGGAAATGTCTCCGGCCCCCTCGAACTCCGATGCCTCGAGGTAGCAGTGTGCGCACTTGAGGTTGCACCTCTTCGTTATGTTCCAGGAGACGAGATAAGGCGGGGGTACTGTAGCGGTCTTCGTTACCATTTCATGCCCTTTCTCACCCTCTCCATGAACTCGGGCGTTATCATCGCGATACCGTCTCTGGCGGCGGCGTCCTCGACCATGAGCCTCGCTATCCCTCTCGCGAAGGAGGGGATTCGCTCGAGTACGGACAGGGCCTCTTTCGTCCATGTAAAGGGTCTTTGAGCTTCCGTACTCTCCAGGGAAGCAGCTTCGCTCGAGACCACGAGCACACTGCACCCGGAGTACCTCAGGCAGTTCTCCGTGGTGCTCCCGATGTCGAGGGTCTCTGTTGCGTGGACCCCGGTCCTGCCCATGACGAGAAGCCAGGGTGAGGTCTCCGCCACATGCCTTATTATCTGAGCGGAGGGTTTCCCCGAAAGGAGCTTTGAAGTCGCATCAACCCCTTCGCTTTCGGCGAGCCTTACGGCCGCGTCCAGGTGGTTTCGGTATATCCTCGCCAGGCCCTTGTCTATTATCTCCGTGTGCAGCCTCTCCTGTTCCCTGAACCTGAAGACTTTCCCCGCCTCCTCTGTGAGGACCCCGGCGATGGAGCGGAAGGCCGAGTGGTGGTAGTCAGGGTCATAGGCGCTTACGACCTCGAGGTCAGAGGAAAATACCCTTGAAAGGGCCGCGGCGGTCTTAACGGCGCCAAAAGACCGGGAGCTTCCGTCGACGGCGACGAGGACCTTCCCCATGGGCCTGCCCGTAAAGACGGCATCCCTTACGACGAGCACGTCTTTAGTGACCCTCCTTACGACCCTCTCGCATACGGAGCCGATGGTGCTTACCTCGGTAGCCCCGAGCCCCAGGGCGCCCATTACAACGAGGTCATAGGGCCCTTCAGAGGCCTCCCTTACTATCTCCTCGTAGTTCTTCCCTTCCCTGTGGACGTGCTCGGGCGTGATGCCAGAGGCGAGGGCCTTTGCGTCAAGGGGGGTCATGTAGGAATCGGAGATCATCCTGAGCCCCCGTGTTATGAGGTCGTCGTGTATGTCGCGCTGCCTCTGGAGCTCTTCCTCGGAGCGGTATTCGGGAGGCAGGCCCTCTTCCATCTCCCGGAACCGAGAGTTATGGAGCCTCGCGGCGTAGACGTGGAGGCCGGTAAGCCCCGCGTCCCCCTCGCCCCCCCCGTCCATGGAGCGAGCGATCTCGAGGGCGTAGTCTATACCCGTCGTGGAATGGTCCGAGTTGTCGAGACAGATGAGGATTTTTTTGTACATCTCTTTAAAGAAGGGTCCGTTGAAAAACCCATGAAGGAAAGGTCAGAAAAGTGAAATCTGCCGGGCCCCGAGCGGCCCCGGTTTTTCGGCCCTTGAAAAAATCTTTATCTTGCCGAACTCTCCGTCGAATCCGGGTGTGATGGAGATCTCCCCGCTTCTTACCCTGATGATCCCCTCGGCGAGCCTCTCCCCGGCGAGTTTTACGAGGTCCTCGGGGGAGGTGTCGAGGAGGAGGGCGAACTCGCTGCCCGCCTCCGTTACGAGCCTCTTGTAATCTCTTTTCACCTTGACGGTATTTACCCCGGCGCCCAACGCCTCTGCGATTATCTCCTGGAGGGGCACGAGGTGCCTGGCGGGCACGGCCCCGTCGGGCACGAAACCCCCGGGCCTGTCGGCAAGCTCTTCGACCCGGCTCAAGACCCCGACGGTAAGCTCTCCGCCGCAGACCGGGCATTTCCTTCCCGCGCTTCTGGTTTCCGCCGGTGTTAATAGGACGGCGCAGTTGCGGTGCCCGTCGGCGTGGTACTTGCCCTCCTCGGGGTAGAACTCCACGGTAAAGAGGAAACGGTCCCTGTCCCCCTTTTTTATGATATCCGTTATCTCGTAATAATCGGGTTCACAGTCGAAGACGTTCGCCTCCCTTCCGAGCTTGGCGGGGGAGTGCGCGTCTGAATTTGATATGAGGGTGATGTTGTCGAGGGCCTTTAGCCTCCAGTTCATGGGAGGGTTCGAGGAGAGCCCCGTCTCTATGGCGTGGATATGCCCGGAGTACTCGCCGAAACACTCCTCTATGGAGTCGAAGCCCGAGCGGCTGCCGAAGACGGAAAACCACGGCGTCCAGGCGTGTGCCGGTACAAGGAGGGCGTCCGGGTCCGAGTCGAGGACGATCTTCAGGAGGTCCCGGGCGGAAAAACCGAATATGGGCCGCCCGTCCGAGGAGACGTTCCCCAGCGTCGAGAGGGTGGCGTTTATCTTTCCCGCCGCCTCCAGCGAAGGCGCGAAGATGAGGCTGTGGACCTTCCTGGTCTTTCCGTCCTGGGAATAGATGTTGCTCACCTCGGAAGTGAGCATGAAGTGGACTGGTTTTTCGCCCTTTCCCTTCAGGGCGAAGAGCCCGGGGGCCGAGGGCTCGAGCTTTTCCTCTATCGAGGCGAAGTAAGCCGGGTGGGTGAAGTCCCCGGTGCCGAGGACGTCTATGCCCTTAATGCGGGCCCACTGGGAGAGGGTTTCGAGGTTCATCTCCCTGCTCGTGGCCCTCGAGTACTTGCTGTGTATGTGGAGGTCGGCTATTATGCGCATTTATATCGATAAGGGAGCTACATCCCCATGATGTTGTAGCCCGAGTCGACGTGTATTATCTCTCCGGTGACGCCGCTTGAGAGGCCGCTTAAAAGGTAGAGGGCGGTTCTCGCCACGTCATCCTGCGTGACGTTACGCCTTAAGGGGGCCTTCTGCTCCACGAGGTCGAGTATGGTCTTGAACCCCGTGATGCCCATTGCCGCAAGGGTCTTTATGGGGCCCGCGGAGATGGCGTTTACCCGTACGCCCCTGGGGCCGAGGTCAGCGGCGAGGTACTTAACGCTCGTCTCGAGGGCGGCCTTGGCCACACCCATGACGTTGTAGTTCGCTATGACCTTCTCGCTCCCGTAGTAGGTGAGCGTTATGATGCTCCCCTCCCTGCCCTCCATGAGAGGGGCCGCGGCGCGGGTTAACGCCACGAGGGAGTAGGCGCTCACGTCGAGGGCGAGCTTGAACCCGTCGCGCGACGTGTTCAGGTACTCCCCCTTCAACTCCTCCTTGTTGGCGAAGGCGAGCGAATGGACGAGGGCGTCGAGCCCACCCCATCGGTCCTTAAGCTCCCCGAAGAGGGCCTCTATCTGGGCGTCGTCCGTGACGTCGCATGGCATGATTACCTTCGAGCCCACGCTCTCGGCCAGAGGCCTTACCCTCGACTCGAGCGCCCCTCCCACGTATGTGAAGGCGAGCTCCATCCCCTCATCATGGAGGAGTTTAGCTATGGCCCAGGCCATGCTCCTCTCGTTGGCCACGCCGAGCACGACACCCTTTTTTCCTTCAAGTAGTCCCATGAAAAAACCTCCCAGGTTTTTTGTCCAGCCCTGACGGATTCGCTTGCGCGGGTGCCCTATTTCTATCATTATTCATGAAATGATTCAACCGTTACTTTCCGCGCCGGCTTCCCCGTCGCTCGTCGACGGGGATTGTTGCGCTTGCCCAAACCCCCCTTTTCTGATACATTTAATTTAAGTCAGGACAAACCAGCCCGGAGGCAGCCATGCCCTTTGAACACCTTGAAGAGAAAGAGGCCGTAATGAAGGCCGCCCTTATCGAGATAAACGGGTACAGGTTTTACTCCCACCTTGCCGACACCGTCGAGGACAGAGAGACCAAGGAGGCCCTGAAAAAGCTCGCCAGGGACGAAAAAAAACACCTCAAGGTAATAGAGACCGTTTTTTTCCCGGAGGCCGGTTTTTCGGAGCAGATTACCGAGGAAGAGCTGGCGATGGAGGAGAGCATGGAAAAGACTGGCGAGGCCGATATATTCACCAGGAGGGTGAACGTTGAGGGGCTTGTTAGAGTCCTGGACAGCCCGCGAAGGGCCCTTATACTCGCCCTCGACACGGAGAGGTACTCAGTGGAGTTCTTCGAAGGGCTCGCTGAAAAATCGACCGCACCCGAGGAAAGGGACGTCTGTCAAAGGCTCGCCGACGAGGAAAAGAACCACGTGAGAATTATAGAGGGGATGCTCGAGAAGACCCCGAAGGATTAAGGTCTTGCTTGGCGCCTTCCGGGTTTTTCGCCTGGACACTCGCCATGTGGGGATGCAAGAGAAGATGCCTTCGACACCTTACCGTCGATTCACTCAAACCCATCATTTAAAAGGGGTTACTCTTTAACCGCCTGACAGATGCCCGAACTCAGACTCAACCTCCTTACACGCGAGTGGGTCGTAATAAGCACCGAGAGGACGAAAGAGCCCTCCGAGTTCAAGCGCCTCGAGTCCAAGATACCCAGACCCCCGTACCTCAAGACCTGCCCTTTCTGCCCCGGAAACGAGCACCGGACCCCGGAAGAGCTCCTGAGGGTCTCCGAGGACGACGGCTGGAAGATAAGGGTGGTGGCGAACAAGTACCCGGCGCTCTCAAGGGCCGGCGAGAGGCGCCGCATGATAGACGGCGCCAGGCGCCTGGTGACGGGCGTAGGGCTACATGAGGTCATTATAGAGAGCCCCCTGCACAACACGAGCCCCGCCTTCCTGGACGTCAAGTACGTGGAGGACATAATACGGATATACAGGGACAGGTTAGTGGAGGCCTATAACGACGAGAGGGTGGAGCACGTGATAATCTTCAAGAACCACGGGCTCGCCTCGGGTACCTCCATAGAGCACCCCCATTCACAATTGGTCGCTACCCCCATAGTGCCCGTAAGGTTCAGGGACAGGGTCCTCGCGGCCATGCACTACTTCGACGACACGGGGGAGTGCCTTACCTGCGACATGCTCAGGATGGAGAGGGAAGACGGGAGAAGGGTCATAATCGACAGCAGTCACTTCCTCACCTTCATACCCTACGCGGCCCTATCGCCCTTCCACACATGGATATTCCCCAAGAGGCACTCGGCCTCCTTCTCCGGCATAACCGAGGAGGAGATAAGGGAGATCGCGGTAAGCCTGAAGACCCTTCTTACTAAACTCTTCTGGGGGCTCGACGACCCGGACTACAACCTGGTCATAAGCTCTTCAAGGCCCCAGGACATGGGAAACGAGTACTCGCACTGGTACCTGACGATAATCCCGAGGATATCCCAGACGGCTGGGTTCGAGCTTGGGAGCGGCATGTTCATAAACCCGAGCCTTCCCGAGAAGAGCGCGGAGTTCCTTAAGTCAGTGCATGCCTCTTGAGGAAACCTTTTTGAAAAAAGGTTTCCCCCAAAAAGAATGCGTATGGCTAAAGAGCACAAAAACCCGCTCCCCACGGTGGACATAATAATAGAGCTCGGCCGAAAGGGGATAGTGCTAATAGAGAGGAAGAACCACCCTTACGGCTGGGCCATACCCGGGGGGTTCGTGGACGAGGGGGAGAGCCTCGAGGATGCGGCGGTGCGCGAGGCCGAGGAGGAGACGGGCCTGAGGGTGAGGCTTAAGACTCAGCTCCACGCCTATTCGGACCCCAAGAGGGACCCGAGGTTCCACACCGTCTCGACGGTCTTTATAGCCGAGGCCGAGGGCATACCGGAGGCGAGGGACGACGCCAAGGGCATAGGGGTCTTTACCGAGGAGGGCCTCCCCGGGCCGCTCGCCTTCGACCACTCGAGGATACTCCGGGATTATTTCAGGTGGAAGAGGGAGGGTTTCAAGGTCTTCGAGATGTAGAACAGGTATTAGATAAAAATCGAGGAAAAAAATAAGGCCCTCTTCAACTGAGGGCCTTTATCCGTGCCTTGAAGCGGCAGGAGTTTTTACCGCCGTCATTTACTCGCTCAGCTTCTCCTTGAGGAGTTTGTTCACGGCCCCGGGGTTCGCCTGGCCGCGGGTAGCCTTCATGACCTGGCCCACGAAAAACCCGAGGAGCTTCTCCTCGCCCTTCCTGTACCTATCCACGTTCTCGGCGTTCTCGGCCAAGACCCTGTCTATCACCTCGATGAGCTCCCCCTCGTCGGAAATCTGGGTAAGGCCTTTTTCAGCTACCACCTCTTCAGGGGTTTTTCCCGTCTTGTACATATCGGCGAAGACTTCCTTGGCGACCTTTCCGCTTATCTTGCCCTTCTCCACCATCCCTATGAGGTCGGCGAGGGCCTCGGGCTTGACGGGGCATTCGGCGATAAGGCGGCCGTCCTCCTTGAGAAGCCTCAGGACCTCGCCCATGACCCAGTTGGAGGCCGTTTTCGGGTCGCCCGCGGCTTTGGCCGCGGCCTCGTAATAGTCGGCGAGCTCCCTTGACGAGGTGAGCACCCCGGCGTCGTAGGGGGGCAACCCGTACTCCTCCACGAACCTCTCTTTCTTCTCCTGAGGAAGCTCCGGGAGGTTTTCCCTCAGCTCCTCTATGAGAGAGTCCTCGACGACGAGGGGCAGGAGGTCGGGCTCGGGGAAGTACCTGTAGTCGTGGGCCTCTTCCTTTGTCCTCATGGGTGCGGTCACCCCCCTCGAGGGGTCGAAAAGCCGAGTTTCCTGAATAACCCTTCCGCCCCCGGAGAGCACTTCCTTCTGTCTCTCTATCTCGTAGGAGAGCGCGTCCTTTATGAACTTGAAGGAGTTCATGTTCTTTAGCTCTGCCTTGGTGCCGAGCTCCTTTGAGCCTGCGGGCCTTATGGATACGTTGGCGTCGCAGCGGAAGCTCCCCTCCTCCATGTTGCCGCTGCAGACCCCGAGATAGACGAGTATGTCCCGCAGGGCCTTAAGATAGGCGGAGGCCTCCTCTGGGCTCCTCATGTCGGGCTCGCTCACTATCTCTATTAAAGGCACCCCGGTCCTGTTAAGGTCGACGAAGCTCGAGCCCTCGTCCTCAATTGTCTCGCCGTGGAGGAGCTTCCCCGCGTCCTCTTCCATGTGTACGCGGGTTATGCCTATCTTTTTAATCTCCCCGTCGACCTCTATCTCCACGGAGCCGTGCTCGGCCAGAGGCTCGGAGTACTGGGATATCTGGTAGCCCTTGGGCAGGTCCGGGTAGAAGTAGTTCTTCCTGGCGAAAACACTCCTGTTGTTTATTTTGCATCCCACGGCGAGGGCCATCATGACGGCGTACTCGGCGGCCTTCCTGTTCATGACCGGAAGGACCCCTGGCATGCCGAGGCATATGGGGCAGACCTGTGTGTTGGGCTCGGCCCCGAAGCGCGTGGAGCAGCCGCAGAATAGTTTCGACTCCGTCAGGAGCTGGGCGTGTATCTCGAGCCCGATTACTGTCTCGTATTCCATTGAAGTCTCCTTTTGGGGGGAGACCTTTCTGAAGAAAGGTCTCCCCCCAAACCCCCCTTCCAAAGACTTTTGGCTATTCCTCTTGCGGTGCTTCTTGCCGTGAATAGCCAAAAGTTTTTGAAAGGGGTCTGGGGAAAACTTTTTTCAAAAAGTTTTCCCCAGTCTTTTAAAATGAAGGTCTCCTTTCCCTCCAGTCGGTGGCCTCTTCGTAGGCGTAGGCCGTCCTCAATACGGTCTCCTCGTCGAGGGCCTTTCCGAGGACCTGGAGCCCGATGGGCAGGCCCTCTCCCGTAAACCCGCAGGGCACGGATATCCCGGGGATACCCGCGAGGTTGCAGGATATGGTGAATATGTCGGAGAGGTACATTGTGAGCGGGTCCGCTGTCTTCTCGCCGAACTTGAAGGCCGGAGTCGGGGACGTGGGGGTCACTATGACGTCGCAGGATGAGAAGGCCTCGTCGAAGTCGTTCTTTATAAGGGTCCTCACCTGGGAGGCCTTCCTGTAATAGGCGTCGTAGTAGCCGGCTGAAAGGGAGTATGTCCCGAGCATTATCCTCCTTTTTACCTCGGACCCGAACCCGGCGTCGCGCGTCTTCTTGTACATGTTCAAAAGCTCCGTCTCATCGGCCCTTAACCCGTACTTGACCCCGTCGTAGCGTGCGAGGTTGCTTGAGGCCTCGGCGGTGGCCACGAGGTAGTATACGCTCACTGCGTATTCCGTATGGGGGAGCTTTATCTCCACGAGCTCCGCGCCCCGGTCCTTCAATATATCGAGGGCCTTCTCTATTGCGGCCTCGACCTCCTTGTCCATCCCCTCCACGAAGTACTCCGCCGGTATGCCGACCTTCAGGCCCTTGATGCCGGAGGCGAGGTTCCTTGTATAGTCAGGGACTGGGGCCTCTATGGAGGTGGAGTCGAGGGGGTCGTGGCCGGAGATGGCGTTAAGCATGATCGCCGCGTCGGTGACGTCCCTTGTAAGGGGGCCTGCCTGGTCGAGCGAGGAGGCGAAGGCTATAATCCCAAAGCGGGAGACCCTGCCGTAGGTCGGCTTCATCCCCACCACACCGCAAAGAGAGGCCGGCTGGCGTATGGAGCCTCCCGTATCAGTGCCAACGGAGGCGGCGCACTCGAGGGCGGCCACCGAGGCCGCGGAGCCACCGGAGCTCCCTCCGGGCACGCGTCCTGTAGACCAGGGATTAAGAGTGGGGGCGAAGGCCGAGTTCTCCGTGGAAGAGCCCATGGCGAACTCGTCCATGTTGGTCTTGCCGAGTATCACGGCTCCCGCCCCTTTGAGCCTCTTTATGACCGTGGCGTCGTAAGGGGGGACGAAGTTTTCGAGCATGCGCGAGGCGCAGGTGGTCCTTATCCCGCTGGTGCAGAAGATGTCCTTGACGGAGATGGGTATGCCCGTAAGGGGTGTAGTATCCTCACCCCGGGATATCCTCTCGTCGGCCCTGTCAGCCGCCTCGAGCGCCTCGTCGGGTGTTACCGTAATGTAGGCGCGCACCTTCGCCTCCACTTCTTTGATCCTCTTCAAGTACGCCTCGGTCACCTCCCGGGAGGTGACCTCTTTTCTCTTTAGCCTCTCGGAAAGCCCTTTTATCGTGTCGGATATTATTTCCATGATTTCTCCATAGCTGGGGA
>DATEAM010000045.1:0-3453 GCA_035288385.1 Thermodesulfobacteriota bacterium | reverse complement strand
GCCGATATAGGGGGGCAACTCGCGTGCAGTAACGGGACCTTTGAAAATGAAGAGGGTTATGCGCTCTGCGCCGACGGCCTTAAGACAGGGGGCGACGTCTTTTTCAATGAAGGCTTCAGGGCCGTGGGCGAGGTGAGGCTTCCCGGGGCCGATATAGGGGGAAATCTCGAGTGCAGAGGCGGGACCTTTGAAAATGAAAAGGGTTATGCGCTCTGCGCCGACCGCCTTAAGACAGGGGGCGACGTCTTTTTCGATGAAGGCTTCAGGGCAAAGGGCGAGGTGAGGCTTCACGGGGCTGATATAGGGGGGCAACTCTCGTGCAGAGACGGGACCTTTGAAAACGAAAAGGGTAAGGCTCTCAACGCCGACGGCCTTAAGACAGGGGGCAATGTCTTTTTAGATAAAGGCTTCAGGGCAAGGGGCGAGGTGAAGCTTCTCGGGGCAGATATAGGGGGGCAACTCTCGTGCAGAGACGGGACCTTTGAAAACGAAGAGGGTTTTGCGCTCAACGCCGAAGGTATGAATGTAAAAGGGGTCTTTTTCTGGCTCTTGAGAGAAAAACCTTCTGGCACAGTCGATCTCGTAAACGCCCGCGTGGGGCATCTCGAGGACGACAAAAGGAGCTGGCCCGGAAAGGGGAAGCTCCATCTCGACGGCTTCGAGTATTCATCCCTGAGGATGGATGAAAAAACCATGAATGTCGAAGACAGGCTCGAGTGGCTCCGTCTGCAGATACCGGAGAAATCGTCCGTGGCCTTTAAGCCGCGGCCCTATGAACAGCTCGCGAAAATCCTTCACCAGATGGGCCATGAATCCGACGCGCGAAGAGTAAGGGTTGAAAAGCAGGAAGATTTGAGAAGATACGGGGGACTATCGCGCAAGGCAAAGGCCTGGAACTGGTTTCTCGGCTTTACCATAGGGCACGGCTGGAGGCCGTGGAGGGTTTTTTCCTATTTTATCGTCCCGATAGTTCTTTTCGGCTTATTCGCCTTCTGGTGCGCCGATAGGCTCGATGTCATGCAGCCCTCCAGGGAACGCGTCTACATGAGCCCGGAATTTAAGGTACATAAAATTATCCCCCCGGAATACCCGGTATTCCAGCCCTTCGTCTATTCCCTCGACACTTTCGTTCCTTTCGTCAACCTGCACCAGGAAGATTACTGGCTGCCCGATTCCAACAAATCATGGGGATGGCTTTTCCGCGTCTATTTATGGCTGCACATTCTATCAGGCTGGGTATTGTCAACCCTTGCCGCCGTCTCCGTCACCGGCCTCGTCCGCAAGGAATAAAGGACCCCTTAAAAAACAAGGGGTTATGACCATCGTCATAACCCCTCTAAAAATCCTGGTGGAGCTGAGGGGGATCGAACCCCTGACCTCAAGACTGCCAGTCTTGCGCTCTCCCAACTGAGCTACAGCCCCGATGCGACTACATGACCTGTTGCCGTCGTCCGGACACGCGACGTATTTATAAAAATAACATTGCGCGTCCGTCGATGTCAATCTAAAATATTCCCCTCCCGCCCGGCCGCCCGGTCCCCAGGTAAAAAGCGAAGACCGTACCCCGCCTGCCTTCCGCGAGGTTGACAAACATTTTTTTTGATGGTAGAGTTGCACATAATTTTCTTGAAAAAAGTACACTCGAATGCGTTTTTTGTCTTGCAAATGACAAGAAAAAATTGTATTAATAGTTAGCCTGAAAGTCATTCCTTGCAGGCAGAGAGCGGAGAAAAAACAACCCATAAAAAATCACAGGAGGTTCAGATGGCAAAAGCACTAACCAAGGCAAAGATCGCAGACTATATCTCGCAGAAGGTGGGTGTCACCAAGAAGCTGGCGACCGAGATGATAAACCACCTTGCTCTTCTCTCCCACAGGGAGGCAAAAAACAGCTTCACCATCCCCGGGATCGGCAAGCTCGTCCTCGTGAAGAGAAAGGCCCGCATGGGCAGGAACCCACAGACCGGAGAGGCCATAAAGATACCGGCGAAGAAGGTCGTGAAGTTCAGGGTCGCCAAGGCCTGCAAGGACGCGGTCCTCGGGAAGAAATAAGAAATACTCATCCCGTAACATCATCAGGACATAAACCGGAGCCCCAGAAAGCCCGCACCCGTCGCCCTGTAGTTGTGTTGCGCCCCGGAGACATATACGATTTCAAGCCCCCGCTCCTGCAGGAGCGGGGGCTTTTTGCTTCCGAGGGGTCCTTCTCAAGGGGGAAAATCCTTGTTTTTTAAACTGTTATGCAGTATATTTCCCCTATGAAATGTCCCTTCTGCGGCTTCATCGAAGACAAGGTGATAGACTCCAGGCTCTCCCAGGACGGCATGGCCACGAGGCGAAGGAGAGAGTGCCTGAAGTGCTCGAAGAGGTTTACCACCTACGAGAGGATAGAGGGGGCGCTCCCCCTTGTCGTTAAAAAGGACGGCAGGCGCGAGCCCTTCGACAGGACGAAGATACTCGCAGGGATAATGAAGGCCTGCGAGAAGAGGCCCGTTGGCATGGAGGAGATAGAAAAGACCGTCGACGGCCTCGAAAAGAAGATCCTCGACTCCGGGGAAAAGGAGATCGCGAGCACCGTCATAGGGGAGTCGATTATGGACGCCCTTAAGATGCTCGACGAGGTGGCCTATGTGAGGTTCGCCTCGGTCTACAGGGATTTTCGCGATATAAACGAGTTCATGCATGAACTGAACGAGCTCCTCGACATAAAAAAGAGGAAGGGTTAGGTGAGGGGAGAAGAGCGGTTCATGCGGGAGGCCCTCAAGGCCGCGAAAAGAGGCCTCGGGCGAACGAGCCCGAACCCGGCCGTGGGCGCCGTAGTGGTAAAAGGCTCACAGGTAATCGGACGCGGATATCACAGAAAAGCCGGTCTTGCCCACGCCGAGATAGAGGCGATGAGAGGGCTCGGGAAAAAAGACCTGAGAGGAGCGACCCTCTTTGTTACGCTCGAGCCGTGCTGCAATTGGGGCCACACCCCACCATGTACCGGGGCCATTATCGGCTCGGGGATAAAAAAGGTGGTCATCGGCGCCCTCGACCCCAATCCGGAGGTGTCAGGGAGGGGTGTGAGGATATTGAGGAGGGCCGGGGTAGAGGTAAGCACACGCGTCCTTGAGGGTCAATGCCTCGAGATTATCGAGTGGTACGCGAAGTACATAACGACGCAGAGGCCTTTCGTGATATTGAAGATCGCATCAACACTTGACGGGAGGATAGCCACCGCCTCGGGCCGCTCTCGGTGGATAACGGGTGTGGAGTCGAGAAGATACGTACACAGGCTCCGCTCCATGGTGGACGCCGTAATGGTGGGAAGCTCTACCGTAAGAACGGACGACCCCGAGCTGACGGTACGCCTCGTCAAGGGCCGCAGGAACCCGGCAAGGGTCGTCGTAGACCGCTCCTTCGAGACGCCTTTTACTGCGAAGGTCTTCGCAGGAGTGGGCGAAAGCGGAG
>DATEAM010000044.1:0-19264 GCA_035288385.1 Thermodesulfobacteriota bacterium | reverse complement strand
GGTGGGCAATGCCCACCTTGTATATTGGTGGCCAAATCTCCGGATAATCCCTCAAAACCTCAAGAATTCTTCCGTTGAGATTCCGGCCTGCTTGAGGATGGCGCGCAGGGTGCTTCCGGCATGTCGCCAGGGTGATTCGGGACGGTGGTCCTTGCGCGGGTCACGGGGTTCCACCAGATTTCGGGGCTTCCTTTTGCGTTGCGGTCGAATTCAAACCCGGCCTTTTTGAGCTTGCGGACAATCTCTTTGTACTTGAATCCGGCGAGCGTACCCATCAACCGATCCCGACGGCGATATCTATTTCCATCTCCTTGTCGGGTCTTTTGATGCCCGGCGGCAGCGGGTCCCCGTGCTCTTTATAGGACTCTATGAGCTTCCTTGCCACATCGTGGGCTATCTCGGTTGTTTCGGCCAGGGTTCTGCCCTGCGCCACGAGCCCAGGAAGGTCCGGGCTCGTGGCCACATACCCGCCCTCCTCAAGGGCTTCTATGTGGAGCTTTAAAAACACCTCGCCCATAAGAACCTCCTGAATTATTATAATATTTCTTCAAATTTCGCGCGTGTTTGTATTGACGATGGCTTCCACGGGTTCGAACAAGACGCCAGCCTTCCTTTTCGAGAATCTCGATAATTTCTTTTATCTTCATTATTATAGCATATTATCAGCTTTTTTTTCGCAGTCAACCTCAATCAGGGGGACGGTGCCCCTTCCTTTCAAGGGCGGCGCAAATAAGCGGGTTGCCGTAAAGATAATTGATGACAGGGGGATCGAGAGCTTGAAGATCATGGAGGTGAGATGATGGGAAAAGCGCATATAGACATCCCGAAAGAAAAGATCGCCGAATTCTGCCGTCGGAATCATATCCGCAAGCTTTCGCTTTTCGGCTCGGTATTACGCGACGATTTTGGGCCTGAAAGCGATGTGGACGTGCTTGTTGAGTTCGAGCAGGGGCATGTGCCCGGGCTTATTACGCTCTCGGGCATGGAGATAGAGCTGAGCGGAATCATCGGGCGCAAAGCTGATATGAGGACTCCGGAAGACTTAAGCAGATACTTCCGCAACGAGGTTGTTGAGTCCGCCGAGGTGCATTATGCCGCGGGGGGTTGGGTGAGCGGAACGCAGGGCGGGGCATAAGGCCGCCTTGTTTTCCGGTTCTATTTTAAAGGTAGAAAAGACCTGTTCGTTTGGTATTGACAAAAGTATGACCCAAAGGTATACTAAAAATATGAAGATAGCGATATCCATCAAGGACGAAATATTCAGGGAGATCGAGGCCTACGCGAAAGAGCGCCACTGCTCCCGGAGCGAGGTCTTGAGCATGGCCGTCAGCGAGTTTCTGGAAAAGGAGAAATCCCAAAAACTCCTCGAGGCCATAAACGAGGCGTATTCCGGCGCAGAGCCCGAGGAAGAGGCGCGGCTCAGGGAGGCGGGTAAGAGGCGTTACGGCGCCAGGGTGTTGAAGGAGCGGTATTGAATATCAGGCAGGGCGATATCTTCTGGGTCAGCCTTGGCGTCCCGAAAGGGTCAGAGCCGGGGTTCAGGCACCCGCATGTCGTGGTGCAGAATAACGTCTTCAACAGGAGCAGGATCAATACCGTGGTGGTCTGCGCCCTGACATCGAATTTGAAAAGGGCCGGCTCCCCCGGCAATGTGCTCATCCTCAAGGGAGAAGGTGGACTGAGGAAGGACAGCGTGGTGAACATATCGCAGGTTGTAACGGTGGACAAGGACGACCTCGTCGAGAAGATAGGCTCCCTGTCCATGGCGAGGACCAATGAGGTGATTGAAGGCGTAAAACTCCTTATTACCCCGAGAGAACTCCCTTGAATACGGCGTGATGCCCGGGCCCTCACAGGCCCTTGATTTGCAATACCTGAAAAAATCGTTATATATAATAGGGGTAAGTCTTGTAGGTTGGGTGAGCGGACCTCGGACTGGGACGCCGTGGGTGTTGGGTGTAGAGAGCTTTAGCGACCGTAGGGCGGGGCGAACCTCGGGCGGGGACGGCGTGTGTGTATTGGAGCGGCCCAACCCCGTAACGCCCGCAAAAGGGAGCAAAAAAAAGCCGCCGCCCGGCACACAATCCCCCTTTGACTCTGAGGCGATTGAGCCTGTGACGCCTTGGGCAACAAAGACCTTAGAGCCAACTCTGCAAGCGGCACACTAACTGGGAGCAGGACAGAAGTTGACAGCCCCTGTGCCATTTATACATAGGCGCCAGGGGCGTCAAACCAGGCTTCATATGACTGTAAATCCCAGAATCTGTGTCTCCGGGTCCACCGGCACAAATGCCCAGCTTAGAAACAACGCTACGCCTATCAGCACGATTGTGCCGACCACTACCGCGGCTGCATAATAGAGCGAAACCACGTGGTCGTGGTTCAGATGTAAACTATCCATCATATGCTGTTTGAACATGGTCTTAACCTCCTTCGCTTAAAAAAGTTTTAAGACCGGTAACGCCTTTTACACCTATGTCTATATTATAATACTTTATAAAAGCATGTCAAAGGATTAGGGGCAGAATGGATGTAAAAAAAGCCCTATGGCCTGCCCCCCAAGCCCCTGCATCACCCAACACCATACAGCTTTCAAGGGGAGAGAAATTTACATCATTTTCGGGAATGGATTTTTAAATCGGTTGGCTCAGCCGTATACTTCAATATAAGTGGAAGAGCTGCGAGGTTCGGGGATCTCGTAGCCTTCTTCGCGAAGCCCCTCTATGTGGAACTTGATGGCCTCCCGCATATTTTCAACGACCTCTTCAGGGGTGGAGCCGGTGGCCACGCAACCTTCGAGGTCCGGGGAATAGGCAGAGTAACCGGTACTTGCTTTTTCGGTAACAATAAGGTATTTCATTTTATCTCTGATAGAATTATACATTATCAGCTTTTATTTTTCGCAGTCAACATCAAACAGGGGGAAACACAGGGACGCTTCTCGTATTTTCTTTACACTTTTTTAGTCCCTGTAATCCTTCAGGTCTTTTAACCAAACTCACAGGGGGTTGGGCAAGCGTAACGTAGGGCGGGCCGGACCTCGGGCGGGGATGCCGAGGGTGCAGGGAGCTTTAGCGACCGTAGGGCGGGGTGGACCCGCGGGGGAGGTACGGCGAGGGTGGAGCGGCCCAACCCCCGAGCGCCCGAAGAAGGGCGCAACAAAAAGCCGCTTATGTCACCAGGGTTTCTTTTGAGCCACTGAAGACCCGTAAAGGAGTTTTTCAAATCAACGACAACCCTTTCACCAAGGAGCCTACCATGAACCCTTTAAAACCCATCAAAAACCCTCTCGTCTTATCCCTCTTCGCCTTTGTCTTTTTCTGCCTCCCTCTTGAGGGCATTGCCTTCGACCTCTCGAGACAACTCGAGGACACTACCAGAGAACTCGGGCACGACGCAACGGACGTGACCGGAGAAGTATTGGAGAAAGAGGACGAAGCCGAGGATTACATCGAAAGCAGGCAGGCCGAGAAAGAGTCCTCCGAAACGGAAGAGGAGGCCGCAACTGAGGCTTCTGCCGCCGAAGAGGAGGCCGTAAAGCCCTCAGCTACCTGGTCCATCCCCGACCGCGATTACGACATAGACAGGGGCGAGTGACGGGGCTCCAGCCATAGACGCAGGGACGCTTCCCGTATTTACTTCTATTATTTCACACCCGGCAACCCCCTGGCTTCATGGATTCCTTTTGGATTCTATAATGCCGGGGAGGGCGCCTTTTAACCCCCCTGAGCCGACGCCATTAAAAAACATTTGAATTATTCTCCATTTCCTATATATTTATACTGACTACCCTACAACCCTATGGGAGGCCTGATATGATCCTGTACCTCGTACAGCACGCCGAATCCAAGTCCAGGAGTGAAGACCCGGCGAAGGGGCTCACGGACAGGGGGTTTTTCACCACTCGAAAGACGGCCCACTACATGGCCGGCCTCAACGTGACAAGGCCGTCCGTCATATTCCACAGCGGAAAAAAACGCGCCGAGCAGACGGCCATGATACTGAAAGACGAGCTCAACCCCCCCAAGGGTTTTATGCCCACCAACGGCCTCGCCCCCGACGACGACCCCAACTACTGGGCCGAGAAACTCAAGCACGAGACAACGCCCATCATGCTCGTGGGGCACCTGCCGCACCTGGAGAGGCTCGCCTCTCTCCTCATAAACGGTGACGGCGAAAAAAAGGTGGTGGACTTCAAGAACGCGGGCATCGTCTGCCTCCACAGGGGCAGGGGCATGCACTGGTGGATGGAGTGGATAATCACCCCTGACCTCGTAAGATAGAGACCCCCCCCCTCCCCCTCCGGACCTGACTTTTTCATCCAACCGCACACCACCCCGGCGGGCTCCTTCGCCTTTCACTTTTCCCGAACCGATATCAGTCTTTCAATGGAGACGTCCTTTCAGAAAACAGGGGAGGGCCGGGAGGCCTTACGAGTCCATGGGCGGGTCTTTCCTGCGCCCCTTTGGGGCCTCAGGCGGAGACCTTCTTAAGCTGGCGCACGACGAGGGTGGCTATGAAAAAGACGGAGCAGATGATTATGAAGACGGGCCCGGGAGGGAGCCCGTTCGTGTAGGAGAAGTATATGCCGAAGCTCGCGGCCAGCACCCCGAAGACCATGGACCAGGCCATGAAGGACTTGAGGCTCCTTGAGATGTTCTTGGCGCTCGCCGCCGGGATTATGACGAGGGAGCCCATCATGAGCGCCCCCACGAACCTTATGCCGAGCGCCACGGAGAGCGCGAAGATGAGGAGGTAGACGAACTCGACCCTCTTGGTCCTTATCCCTATGGAGTGGGCTATCTCGGAAGAGACCATGCTCAGGGCGAGCCTCTTGTATATCATGAAGGTGATCGCTATGAGGATTATTGAGAGGACTATGGAGGCGAGGGACTCTCCCATGCTAAGATCGAGGATGTTCCCGAAAAGGGCCTCGACGAGCTCGTGCTCCGGCGTCAGGAGCGCCCCGAGGGCGAGGCTCGCCGTGAAGAAGACCCCCACTATGGTCTCTAACGACAGGGTGGTCCTGTACTGGACGAACCAGATGCCCACGACGGTCGTGAGGAGGAAGACCACGGCCCCTATGAAGGGGTTGACGTTCAAGATGAGGGCCAGCGCGAGGCCCGGCAACGCCACGTGAGAGAGGGCGTCGCCCACGAGGGCCATCCTCTTCAATATGGCGAAGGACCCGAGGAGGCTCGCGCACGCGGCTACGAAGGCCGCGACTAAAAGGGGCAGAATGAACTCCGGCATCTTACCTTCAGGACGTTTTAGTATCCCCGGCGACCCGGTGGTGGCCCCGGGGCCGGGAGCGTGAATCTGGAGATTATTGTCCCCTTCGGGGATTTGGAGAAAAATTCCCGCCCTCAGGCGAAGACTTTGGTTTGAGCGTCGGTATAAAAGAGCCAACCCTCCCCTCGCTCCCCTCCCATCGAGGGAGGGGAGGTATTTAGTATCCCCTCTCCCCTTGCGGGAGAGGGCCGGGGTGAGGGGTAATCGGTTGGACCGCTCTATCCGGCTTGCAGCCGATATCAAAGCTACCGGCTTCAGCCGGCAGCAACTTACTTGTGCTCGTGCTTGAAAAAGGCCTTCTCCCCGCCGTAAAGGGCGAGGAGCTGCTCCGGGGTAAGGACCTCCCTCGGGGCCCCGTAGCAGAGGTTCTTCCTGTTGAGACAGACGACGGAGGTCGCGTGGCGGTAGACGATGTTCAGGTCGTGGGAGACGAGTATCACGGTGAGGCCGAGGTTCTTCTGGAGATGGGGTATCATCTTGTAGATGGACTCCTGGCCCGCTATGTCTATGTCAGCCGTGGGCTCGTCGAAGAGGAGGACGTCAGGGTCGCCTAATACGGCCCAGGCCACGAGTATCCGCTGGCGCTGACCTACGGAGACCTCGCCGAAGCCGGCCCTGAGGATATCCGGGTCGAGCTGGACGAAGCCGAGGGCCTCTCTTAGCTTGTCCTCGGCCACGGGAAAGCCCCTGAGGCCGAAGAACTCCATGACCGTCAACGGCACGTCCGTCTCTATGTCCATCCTCTGGGGGACGTAGCTCCTCTTTATCCCCGGGCTCCACAGGACCGTCCCTGTGTAGGGGATGAGGCCGAGGAGCGATTTCAGGAGCACCGTCTTTCCCGCGCCGTTTGGGCCGATGATGGCGAGGACGTCGCCCTTCTCCACGTCGAAGGTGACGTTTTCGAGGACCTTTACGCCCCCGAGCTCTATCGTGAGGTCCTTTACCTCGAGCATCTTCATGTCAGGTCCACGCTCTCGAAGTTTTTCACATTTTATCCCGTTGTCTTGCCGTAACCACTGCCTGTGCGCCCTTCGTAATGTTCAACTATCCTATATTACAAAAGAGCGTGTCAAGGCATTTATCCCCCTGTGACGGGACGGTAAGGGCAGGGGAGGGGTCTTCGGCATTTTGTGGGAGGGCACGGCGAAGGGTCAGGTAAACCTCACGAGCTTTTTAAGGACCACGAGCTCAACGCCCGTGCCCTCGAAGGCTGGGGCGAACCTCCCGGGGTCCTCCTTTCTCGTAAAGAACCTCGGGTCCTTGGTGGCGAACATCCCCTCGGTCATGACGGCGTCAGGCTCGTCGACGGGCGTAAAGTGCACGGGGATGAAGAGGCGCGGTGAGAAACCCTTTACCGCCTCCACCACCTCCTCGGGGTTTATGTGGCAGGTGTTGTCGCAAATCGAGACTATGGCCACGTCTATGTCACGGAGGCCTTTCATCTCCTCGGTTGCCGAGGTGTCCCCCGAGAAATATATCCTCCGGCCCGAGACCTCTATCACGAAGCCGCAGCCCTGGCCCTTCATGTGAAACCCCCGCCTGGCGTAGGCCTCCACCCCCGTTACGCGCACGGGGCCGAACTCCACGGTCTGGCCTATGTTCACGGTCCTCACGCCCTTTATGTCCTGGGCGCAGTGGGTGACGTAGCTCGGGTGGAAGGCCCCGAGCCTCGTGTCGGCCTTTCTTACGGCGGCTACGAACTCTGGGAGGCAGTGGTCCACGTGGTGGTGGGTTATGAGTATGAGGTCGGCGGGTGGAGGGTCGGCGTCGAGGAGCACGGGGTCCGTGTAGATGACGAACCCACCGGCGGCGGTAATCCTCATGGTGGACTGTCCGAGCCACTCGTAGCTTATCCCCCCGTCTTGGAGGCGGTCTTTTTCGGTTCCACCGGCCACGTTGGATGCCCTTTTTCTGCTATAATTATTTCCTGACCCTACTCCCACAGTATAGATGTTTTTCCCGGCTTTTACAACGGCCTCTCCGGCCACGTTGGGCTTGACAGGGGGGGCATACGGGAGTATAGTAAGCACTTACTAACAAAATCATGAAAAAATGACGAAAAAGCGTATGACAGGTCAGGAGCGCAGGCGGCAGATAGTCGCCGTGGCAACGGGCCTCTTCGTGAAGAGGGGTTTCAAGGGAACGACCACGCGCGAGATAGCGCGCAGGGCCGGAATAAGCGAGGCCGTCATCTTCAGGCACTTCTCCAGAAAAGAGGAGCTCTACAGGGCCATTATAGACTCCAAGTGCGACGACTCCCGGGGCAGGTCCCGGCTCATGGCCGCCCTCGAAGGCAAGGAGGGCAGGGAGGTCTTCCGGGAGGTGGCCGCCTTCCTCGTAAGGGAACACAGGGAGGACCCCACCCTCATGAGGCTCCTTACCCACAGCGCCCTCGAAAAACAGGACCTCTCCGAGGTCTTCATAAAGACGAGGGGGCTCGAGCTCATAGAGTTCCTCGAAGAGCACGTAAAAAAGCTTATGCGCGCACGCGACTTCAGGAGAGCCGACGCCAGCCTCGCCGCCCGGGCCTTCATGGGGATGGTCCTCCACTACAGCCTCTCTCAGGAGATATACGGGCTGAAAAGGTACCGCGACTGGCCGGACAAACGTGTGGTGGAGACCTTCGTGGATATCTTTTTCGACGGCATGAGGGGGAGGTAGGTATGGCCGGAGCCTCTTTAAAGAACCCGTGTTCCGCCTTTGCCGGCACACCCTCTTTCGCGGCGACGGCCCTTTTTTTATTCTTCCTTGCCGTCGCCCTCTTCCCCTTAAGTCCGCTCCACGCGGCCGAGGGAGGCGAGGGAGGCCATGACGGGCAGGGGGGGCAGGTCGAGGAGGGCGTCACGGAGACAATCTCCATTGAAGAGGCTTATAACCTCGCAATCGTGAACCACGAGGCCGTAAGGATAGCCGCAGAGGGCGTGGAGCAGGCCAGGAGCGACGTGGGAAAGGCGACCTCGGTGATGCTCCCCCAGGTCAAGGCCGAGGGGACGTACACCAAGTTCAGCGAGGAGAAGAACATAAGCGGGTTCCTGCTCCAGCCCGACAACAGCACATCCGTGAACCTCACGGTCTCCCAGACCCTGTTCTCTGGGGGCGTTGAGTGGAACTCGAGGAAGGCGGCCAAACTCTTTCTCCAGAGGTCGAGGGAGGGCCTTGACGCGGCGAGAGAGGATATCGTACTCGATACGGCGAGAGCCTATTTCAGTGTCCTCAGGGCCGCAAGGGACCTCGAGATAAAAGAGGCGGCATTGAAGAGGGCCGAGGAGAGGAGAAAGGTAGCCGAGGGCCGCTACCAGGTAGGGGATGCCGTAAAGTCGGCGCTCCTTAGGGCCGAGGCCGAGGTGGCCGAGGCCCAGGCCGAGCTCATAGGGGCAGGGAACAACCTTAAGGACGCGAAGAACGTCCTCAAGAGGTTTACGGGGATAACCGGGGACTACGACGTATCAGACCCGGAGATCGAGGCCCCCCTGCCGGAGGACCTGGACTCCCTCATACAGAGGGCCTACGACGAGAGGCTCGATTACAGCCAGGGTCTCATAGACAGGGAGATGGCGGACCTCGGCGTAAGTGTTGCCAGGGGGGAGTTCCTGCCCAAACTCAAGGTCGAGGGGAACTACACGCGCAGGGACCAGGACCCGGCGACGACTTTTCTCCTGAAGGAGTCGGCCTCTGCCTCCCTTGTATTAAGCTACCCCTTGTTCG
This sequence comes from Thermodesulfobacteriota bacterium, assembly GCA_035288385.1. GTDB lineage: Bacteria > Desulfobacterota > GWC2-55-46 > GWC2-55-46 > JADFVP01 > DATEAM01. The sequence goes on along the minus strand of DATEAM010000044.1, from coordinate 10,267 downwards.
AGGGGGGGCTCAGGAAACACGAACTATACGACGCGAGGAGCAGACTGAGAGAGGCGGAGCTCCGGCTCACGGGCCTCAAGAAGGACATAGAGGTGGAGGTAAGAGAGGCCTACAACAACGTGGTGGACGCTCAGGCCCTTATCGCGGCGCTTAAGAAAAGGCTCTCCTTCGCCGAGGAGGACTACAGGATGGTCTTCGAGCAGTTCAAGTTCGGGCTCGTCACCACCGTGGACGTGATAGACTCGGACACGGAGCTCGTCTCGGCCGAGAGGACGCTTGCCAACGCAGCCTACGACCTCGAGCTCGCCGCGCTCGAGCTTGAATACGCCGTAGGGGTCCTTCTCGAGGAGGCGTTGAAGTGAGACCGGACCTGGAAAATATATGGAGGCGAAATATGCTCAGGTATTTTAGGATTTCTGCCCTGGCCGTCTTGTTGATATTATCTTCCGCCGCCCTTTACGCGCAGGAACAGAAACCAGGGGGGGCGGGGGCAGCCGCGGGTCCGCCCCCGGCCAGGGTGGTGGTCTCCGAGGTCAGCCGCGGCATGATGGCCCCCGAGGCCGAGTTCATAGGCACGGTATATTACCAGGAGGTCTCGGAGGTGGCGTCCGAGGTGAGCGGCAGGGTCGAGGCGGTGAACTTCGAGGAAGGGGTTCGCGTGAAAGAGGGGTTCGTGCTCGCAAGAGTAGACGCCGAAATACTGAAGAAGGTAATAGAATCCACAAGGGCCTCCTACGAGCAGGTCTTAAGCGACCTTGAGAAGGCAAGGATAGACCTCCGGAGGTTCGAGGGGCTATTTGAAAAGGAGCTCATAAGCGAAAAGGAGCACGATGAGGCCGTCTTCACCGTCAGGGGCCTGGAGAAGAGGGCTGACTCCCTGAAGGCCGAGCTCGGAAGATACGAGGTCGAACTGGGCAAAAAGGACCTGCCCTCGCCCTTCGGAGGAGTCGTCTTGAAGAAACACGTAGACCGCGGGGAGTGGCTCTCTCCAGGGTCGGTTGTGGCCACCGTCGCCAGGGACGACTACGTCGACATAGTGGTAAACGTCCCGGGAGAGGTGCTGATGCACACGAGGGAGGGGATGAGCGTGGAGATGAGGGCAGGGGGGCGGATGATTACGGGCAGCGTCTTTGCCATCGTGCCCAGCGGAGACGTCCCAACGAGGACCTTTCCGGTGAAGATAAGGGTCAGGAACACCTACTCGCTCATAGGGGGCATGGAGGCCCTGGTGAGACTTCCGGTGGGCGCCAAAGTGGAGAGTTTGCTCGTCAACAGGGACGCCGTCATCCCCGTCTTCGGACAGAACGCGGTCTTCGCCGTGGTCGAGGGGAGCGCTGTCATGATACCGGTACAGATAGTCGGTTTTGAGGGCATGAAGGCGGGGGTCTCCGCCATGGGCCTGGAGCCCGGGATGAAGGTGGTCATCAAGGGGCAGGAGAGACTCAGCCAGGGCCAGACGGTAGAGGTCCTGGAGGAGAGGAAATAGGATATCCGCATGGACCCCATAAGGTTCTCCATAGAAAAGCCCGTAACGGTCATCGTGGGCGTGATACTGGTTGTGCTCTTCGGGGTCATCGGCCTCCTGAGGATGCCCTACCAGCTGAGCCCGAGCGTGGAGGAGCCTGAGATAACGGTCACGACCCTCTGGCCCGGCGCGACCCCCTACGAGATAGAGCGGGAGATAATAGAGGAGCAGGAGAAGGTCCTGAAGGGGATCCCGGGACTCGTCTCCATGGAGAGCTCCTCATTCAACAGCCAGGGCACCGTCACCCTGAGGTTCAAGATAGCCACCGACGTGGACGACGCGCTCCTGAGGATATCAAACAAGATAAACGAGGTGCCCAGGTACCCGGAGAACGTCGAAAAGCCCGTCATAAACGCCACTGGCGTGGCCACCTCTCCGGTCATATGGACCATATTGAAGGCGAAGGAGGATAACCCGAGCTCCATTTACACGTACAGGACCTACTTCGAGGACGATGTGAAGCAGCACCTCGAGAGGGTGGAGGGGGTGGCGGACCTCTTTATCGCCGGGGGCGCCAAGAGGCAGATGCACGTGGTCGTCGAGCCAGGGAGGCTCGCCGCCCACGGGCTTACGGTGGCAAACCTCATAAACGTCTTAAGGGCCGAGAACATAAACGTATCCGCAGGCACCATGGGGGTGGGCAGGCGCGACTACCGGGTAAGGACCGTCGCTGAGTTCAGCTCCCCCGAGGACATAGAGAACATCGTCATAAGGACGACGGGCCAGGAAAGGATACTCATCAAGGACGTCGCCCGCGCGGAGTTCGGCTACGAGAAGCTGACCACGGCCATGATACACAACTCCTCCGAAGGCATCGCCGTGGGAGTGAGGCCCGAGCCCAACACGAACATACTCGAGCTCACGGACAGGGTCGAGGAGGTGGTCAGGTGGCTTAACGAGACGAAGCTTTCAGAGAAGGGAATATACCTCGACTGGGCCTACGACCAGAGGCCGTACATAAGGGGCGCGATATCGCTTGTCAAGAACAACATATTCATCGGAGGCGCCCTTGCCGTGGCGGTTCTGCTCATATTCTTAAGGAGCGTTTCCTCCACCGTAATCATCTCGACCGCCATCCCCATAAGCATACTCGGGACATTCATCCTGATGAACGCCCTGGGGAGGAATTTGAACGTGGTGAGCCTCGCGGGGATTTCCTTCGCCGTCGGCATGCTCGTAGATAACGCCATCGTGGTCCTCGAGAACATAGACCGCCACATGGGCATGGGAAAGTCCGCCTTCCAGGCGGCCTACGAGGGATCAAAGGAGGTCTGGGGGGCGATACTCACCTCGACGGTGACGACGGTCGCGGTATTCCTCCCCGTGGTCTTCATAAAGGAGGAGGCGGGCCAGCTCTTCAGGGACATCGCCATCGCCGTGACATGCTCGGTTATATTGAGCCTATTCGTCTCGGTCTTCGTCATACCCATGTTCTCGAAAGGGCTCTTCTCCCTTACGGGGGGGGGGAAGTTCGCCAGGGGCGAGGCAATCGCGCGGTTCGGCTCCCGGCTCATGGACATTTACATGGCCCTCGTCGGATGGGCCATACGGGACTGGAAGACAAGGGTCGCTACCGTGGTCTCCCTCACGGCCTTCTCGGTAGCGTCCGTCTATCTGCTCTTCCCGAAGATGGAGTACCTGCCCCAGGGGAACCGCAACCTCGTCATAAACATACTGGTCCCTCCGCCCGGGCTCTCCTACAAGGAGAGGCACGAGATAGGGGAGGACTTGTTCAGGGCCGTCGAGCCGCACTTCAACAGGGAACACGGCGGACTGCCCGGGATAAAGAACATGTTCTACGTCGGCTCGGAGCAGCTCATGCTCTTCGGGGCCATTTCCACGCACGAGCAGCGCGCGGGTGAGCTCATCCCGCTCTTTACCAGGGCCATATTCGGCGTCCCCGGGATGTTCGGCATCAGCAACCAGGCCAGCATATTCCAGACAAGGCTCGGCAGGGGCAGAACCATCGACATAGACATCAGCAGCGACGACATAAACAAGGCAGTGATGGTCGCCGGCACCATGTTCGGCGCCCTCAAGCAGGATATGCCGGACGCGCAGTTGAGGCCCATCCCCTCCCTCGAGATCCTTTACCCCGAGGTGAGGATAGTGCCTGAGAGGGAAAGATTAAGGGCGGTGGGGATGAACGCCGGGGATTTCGGGGTCACCCTCGACGTGCTCATGGACGGCAGGGAGATCGGGGAGTTCAAGCAGGAGGGGAAGAAGAAGATAGACATCGTCCTTAAGACCTCGGAGGAGGACATAACCACGCCCGAGGAGCTGTATGGCTCGCTTGCCGTTACCCCGGGGGGCGCCGTAGTGCCGGTATCGTCCCTTTCCAGCCTCGTAAGGACGACGGGCATTACGGAGATACGCCACCTCGAGAGGCAGAGGACGATAACGCTTCAGGTGACCCCGCCGATTCACATCCCCCTTGAGAAGCTCATGGAGGACATAAGTGACAAGTTCGTGCCGTCGTTGAGGGAAAATGGGATCCTCGAGGGGGTGGAGATAAGGTTGAGCGGCGCCGCGGACAAGCTCACCGAGACGAGGGAGGCGCTGCAGTGGAACTTCCTCCTGGCCGTCTTTATAACCTATCTGCTGATGGCGGCGCTTTTCGGGAACTTCATCTACCCCCTGATAATACTCTTCACCGTGCCGCTTGCAACGGCCGGCGGCTTCATAGGCCTTAAGCTCGTGGACACGTTCATAGCCAGGCAACCCTTCGACGTCCTCACAATGCTCGGCTTCGTCATACTCGTGGGCGTGGTCGTAAATAACGCGATACTCATAGTCCATCAGGCCCTTAACTTCATCCGCTACCACGGGCTAAGCCACCGCGAGGCGGTGCTTGAGTCCACGAGGTCGCGGCTGCGGCCCATATACATGACCTCCTTCACGAGCATCTTCGGCCTGCTCCCTCTGGTGGTGGCACCGGGTCCTGGGAGCGAGCTCTACAGAGGACTCGGAAGCGTGGTCCTCGGGGGACTCGCCCTGTCCACCATATTCACCATATTCATTATCCCGGCCCTCCTCATGTTCGCCATAAAGATGGAGAAGCCCCCGGAGGGGATGGGGCCCGAGGCCTAACAAAGGGCATAAAGAAACCACTGTAACACCCTGTCTTTAAACAATAAAATAATCCAGCATGAAGATACTGTTTGTCGGGGACGTGATGCTCGGCAGGCTCGTCAACAGGGCCCTTCGCAACAGGCCCCCCGAGTACCCGTGGGGCGACACGCTACCGGTCTTCAAAGGGGCGGATCTTAGGGTCTGCAACCTCGAGTGCGTCATCTCGGACAGGGGGGTCCCCTGGTCTCTGACCCCAAAACCCTTCCACTTCAGGGCCGATTCGAGGAACGTAAAAGTCCTCAAGGCCGCGGGGATAGACGCCCTTTCCCTTGCCAACAACCACATCCTCGACTTCGAGTACGAGGCCATGTTCGATACCATTGAGGCCTTAGACAGCGCCGGCATACGCCACGCCGGAGCCGGAGGAGACATACGAGAGGCGTCGAGGCCAGCCGTATTCCCGGTCAATGAGAAAAAGGTCGGCCTCTTCGCCTTTACGGACAACGAACCATCGTGGAAGGCGAGGGAAAAAAGGCCCGGCGTCTTCCACCTCGGCGTGGACGCGGACTCCGTGGAAGCCGGGGTGTTTTTTGAAAAGATAAGGGAGACGGCAAGGGGAGTGGATGTCTTAATAGTCTCCGCCCACTGGGGGCCTAACTGGGGACGGAGCCCGGTGAAAGGCCACCCCCCCTTCGCCCGCGCCCTCGTTGACGCAGGGGCGGATATCGTCTTCGGCCACTCTTGCCACGTATTCCAGGGTGTTGAGCTCTACGAGGGAGGCGTCATAATATACGGCGCCGGTGACTTCATAGACGACTATGCAGTCGACGAGATAGAGAGGAACGACGAGTCCTTCATATACGTCGTCGATGCCAATGCCGGGGGGGCAGAGGGGGGCGGGGGGATACGCTCCGTCCACCTCTACCCAACTGTAATTGACGACTTCCACGCAAGCCTCGCCAAAGGCGACCGCGCCCTCTCCATATCGAAGAAGATGCAGAGGCTCTGCCTCGAGTTCAACACCCCTTCGAGTTGGAACGCGGGGAAGGGGAGGCTTGAGATTTCGTTGAAAATATGATTAAAATCATATAATATATAAAGAGCTATGGGTATAATACTTAAAAACAATAAAGGAGAGGGTCAATGTCAGAGTTGAACATTACAGGAGAGATGACCACCGGAGAGGTTACCACAAGGTGGCCTTCGACCAGGCAGGTCTTTTCAAAACACTTCGGCTCGGGCTGCTTCACCTGTCCGGCCTTCGGCGAGGAGCCGATTTCAATGGCCTGCGCCATGCACTCCACAGACGTGGATGTGTTCGTAGGGGAGCTTAAAGAGGCGGCCAGGAAGGACGAGGAGACGAAGCAGTAACCCCGGCGTTCTCTTAGTTAAAGGCGGGTCTTCCGGACAGAAAGGGAGGGCCCGCCTTTTTTTGTCCCGGCAACGCCTCGCCAACTCCTCCGGCATTACCGATAAAAGCTCGTCAAAAGCCTCTTGACTTATCAGGGACGTTTAAATATTGTTACATGCGAACCCGAGACCCGGATTTTTTTCCCGGACCTTATCGCGTCCGGACCATTAACCGGAGAACGGACCCTTTCTTATGGCCTACAAGGAGGTTCTAACTCCCGCCGAGGAGAAGTTCGAGAGGTGGAGGAAGAGATGCGGGTTTTTTCTCGGCCCCCTTGTTTTTCTGGCACTCTACTTCCTCCCCATCGGCCTCGACGACGCCCCCCACAGGCTCACGGCGGTCCTCGGCTTCGTCCTCGTCTTCTGGCTCACCGAGGCGGTGCCCATTCCCGTAACGGCGGTTCTCGGCGCGGTCCTTAACGTCATACTCGGTGTCGCCCCGGCTCAAGAGGTCCTCTCTCCCTTCGCCCATCCCCTCGTTTTTTTGTTCATAGGGAGTTTCATCCTCGCCAACGCCATAACCTTCCACGGCCTCGACAGGCGTTTCGCCTTCGCCATATTCTCCATAAGGGGACTTCAGAAAAGCCCCCGCCGTGTGCTCTTCGCCTTCGGCGCCATAGTCGCCATGGTCTCCATGTGGATAAGCAACACCGCTGCCACCGCGATGATGCTCCCCATAGCCCTCGGGGTCCTCACGGCAATGAAGGAGATTGAGGACAGATCGGATGGGGGCGTGGCAGGAGGCGGCCTTGATTTCAAGAGGTTCTCCATCTCCATGATGCTCATGGTCGCCTACGGCGCCTCCGTGGGCGGCATCGCAACCCCCATAGGCACGCCCCCGAACCTCATAGGCATAGGGATGATCCAGCAGCTCGCCGGCGTGAGGATAACCTTTTTCGAGTGGATGGTCTTCGCCGTGCCCATTACCTCGGCCATGTTCATCTACCTCTTTTTCATCCTGGGAAGGACAGGGGCCCTCAGAGGAGTAAGGCTTGCCGGGATAGACCTCTACGTTCAAAAGGCGCGAGGGGAGCTCGGAGCCTGGAGCAGGGCCGAGAAGAATACGGCTCTCTGTTTCGCCGTGGCGGTATTTCTCTGGGTCTTCCCGAGTGTGGTGGGGATAATAATAGGCAAGGATGCGGAGTTCGCGAGGTTTCTGGACTCGAGGCTCAATGAGGGTGTCGTTGCCATACTCGCCTCAACCCTCCTCTTCGTCCTGCCCGTGGACTTCAGGAAGGGCGAGTTCACCATGACCTGGGATAGGGCCGTGAGGATAGACTGGGGCACTATACTCCTCTTCGGCGGGGGCCTGTCCCTCGGGGGCCTCATGTTCTCAACGGGGCTCGCCGGGCACCTGGGAGAGTTCCTCATGGGCTTTACCGGGGCCACTCGCCTGTGGAGCATAACGGCCCTGGGCACGGCGCTGGCCATAATACTGAGCGAGACCACCTCGAATACCGCCTCGGCCAACATGGTCATACCCGTCATGATAGCAATAGCCCAGGGCGCCGGAATCTCACCGCTGCCTCCGGCCCTGGGGGCCTGCCTCGGAGCGAGCTTCGGCTTCATGCTGCCCGTCTCAACCCCCCCGAACGCGATAGTCTACGGCTCGGGGTATGTGCCCATACTCGCCATGGTCAGGAAGGGGATACTCTTCGACATAGGGGGGTTCTTCCTCATAATCATCGGGCTCATGATACTGTGCCCCATCATGGGGTGGGTATAGCAATAGACGGTCTTCCCTCGGGCGGCTCTTAAAAATATTGACAGGGAAAATATAAAAGGTTACTATTTTTTTGAGGTGGCCTCAGCGCCAGAAAGGTTCACCTTCCCCCCCCAGACCTTGACTAAAGGCCTAAGTGCCCCGGCGCGGAGGTTCTTAAAAGGACTCCGGGGGAAATTTTTTGTCGCGCCAGGCTCTTTTTCCAAATGCCCCCGTAGCTCAGAAGGATAGAGCAACGGATTCCTAATCCGTGTGTCGGACGTTCGAATCGTCTCGGGGGCGCCAGAATTCATCCCCGTAATCCCATGGGTTACGGGGTTTTCATTCCCCTTTTACCCCGTTGTCTTTTTCTCGTTTTGTCAGGTCGCCACCGTTTTGCGACCCCTTTCGAAGCCTTGTCAGGTGATAATCATGAGAGTACCCGGAATAATAGGCGCCATGCTCTTAACGGTCTTTCTTTTGTCTGCCGGCATCTCCTTCGGCCAGGACCCCTACGACGTGGATTACGACAGGGGCCTGGAGTTGGGCGTCCAGGGAAAGTTCGAGGAGGCGAGGGCTGAGTTCGAAAAGGCCCTCGAGACCGACCCGCTGAAGAGGTCCGTAAAGGAGTCCCTCAAAGTGGCCGAAGACGCGATTGCAGGGAGGATAAAGAGGGGGGCCGCCGTTTTTTTGTTCAAGGGTGCGGCCGCCTCGGAAAAAGGCCTCCATGACCAGGCCCTATCGGACTATTCGAGGGCCGTAGCCGCCGAGCCCCTCTATGCAACCGCATACCTGCACCGCGGGGACGCGTACATAAAAACTGGCAGGACCGACCGTGCCATCTCGGACTATGACAAGGCGGTTGTCTTCGACCCGGGGTATGCCGAGGCATACTTGAGACGCGGTCTCGCCAATGTCGTCAAGGGATATCTCGACCGGGCCATAACGGACTTCACCAGTGCCGTGGAGAAGGACCCCGGGTACGCCGAGGCATACCACAACAGGGGTCTTGCGTATATAAAAAAGGGCGACCATGACCGCGCCATAGGCGATTTCACCGGGGCCATATATATTAACCCCCTCTACCCCGGGGCCTACTACGGCAGGGGGCTTGCGTATGCCAAGAAAGGCCGATACGACGACGCCGTCACAGATTATACGAAGGCCATAGAGCTTAAGGCGGAGTATGTAGACGCATATTACGGCAGGGGGCTTGCCTATGCCGTGAAGGGCAGGCATGACCTCGCCATCCCGGACTTCAACAGGGCCATAGAGCTCAGGCCAGGGGACGCCGAAGCCTACTTCAACAGGGGTAACGCCTATAGAATAAGCGGCCGGTATAACCTCGCCGTCTCTGATTTTACCAGGGCCACAGAGCTCCTCCCCCGGCATGCCGGCTCCTTCAACAGCCGGGGGCTTGCCTACAGGGCAATGGGCCTCTACGACCTCGCCGTGGCGGACTTCTCGAGGGCTATAGATATCAGGCCTAAGGACGCGGAAAACTACTACTACAACCGGGGGGTCACCTATCTCTATAAGCGCCTCTACGACCTCGCCGTCTTGGATTTTACCGGGGCGGTGGAGCTCGAGCCCGGGTATGCCGAGGCATACTTCAACAGGGGTAACGCTTATAGAAAGAGCGGCAGGTATAACCCCGCCGTCTCTGACTTTACCAGGGCCATAGAGCTCGAGCCGGGTTATGCAGCCGCATACAATATGAGGGGGCTTACCTATGACGACAAGGGCCTCTACGACCCCGCCGTCTCGGACTTTACCAGGGCGGTGGAATTGAAACCCGGGGATGCCGAAGCCTACTTCAATCGGGGGACCGCCAACCGGCACAAGGGGCTCTACGACCTCGCCGTCTCGGACTATACCAGGGCCATAGACCAGGACCCGGGGTTTGCCGACGCCTACAATTACCGGGGGCTTACCTACGTTGACAAGGGCCTCTACGACCCCGCCGTCTCGGACTATACCAGGGCCATAGACCTGGACCCGGGGTTTGCCGACCCCTACATCAACCGCGGCCTCGCCTATGCCGGCAAAGGCGAGCATGTGCGCGCCATAACCGACTTCACCGGCGCCATAGAGATAAAGCCGGGGAACGCCGACCTTTACTTCAACCGTGGCATGGCTTATGAAGAGATCGGCAGGCGCGCTCTTGCCGTCTCTGACTTTACAATGGCCATAGAATTGAACCCGATGCACCTCGGGGCCTGGTACGCAAGGGGGATTGCCAACGCCGCCGAGGGCCTGTATGACCGCGCCCTCAGTGACCTCAACAGGGTCATAGACATAAACGCGGCTTATCCAGGGGCCTATTACAACCGCGGCCTCGTATACATGAAAAAGGGCCTCCACTCCCTGGCCGTAACCGATTTCACAGGAGCCATTGGGTTGGACCCGGGGCATGCCGAGGTCTATGACAAACGGGGGTCCGCCTACATGGAGGGTTTTGGGGACAGGGACAATGCCTGTGGTGATTGGAAACGGGCCTGTGAGTTGGGGGAGTGCGCGAACTATGACCTCGCAAAAGGAAGGGGGGAGTGCGAATA
>DATEAM010000043.1:0-16403 GCA_035288385.1 Thermodesulfobacteriota bacterium | reverse complement strand
GAAGCTTCCCGAGGGCACCGAGATGGTGATGCCCGGAGACAACGTGAACCTGGACGTGGAGCTCATAATGCCCATAGCCATGGAGGAGGGCCTGAGGTTCGCCATCCGCGAGGGAGGCAGGACCGTGGGCGCCGGGGTGGTAACACAGGTAGTGGAGTAGGACGTAAGCCTGGCATCAAGCGATAAAATTTCTCAAAGGGAAATATAACGAGGGTAAACAATGAGGGACATAATCACGCTCGCCTGCACGGATTGCAAGCGCAGGAATTATTCGACGACGAAGAACAAGAAGACCATACCGGACAGGCTCGAGCTCAAGAAGTACTGCAAGTTCTGCCGCAAGCATACGGTGCACAAGGAGACCAAGTAACTCCGGTAGCTTTCCGCGCCGGGCGCTGCCCCGGCGGGAAATAGCTAAAAGTTTTTGGAAGAGCTTTGGAGAGACCTTTTTCAAAAAGGTCTCTCCAAAATAAAGGCCAGTAGCTCTAACGGTAGAGCGGCGGTCTCCAAAACCGCAAGTTGGGGGTTCGAATCCCTCCTGGCCTGCCAGACCGCCTGTCCCCCTTCGCGGTCAGCCGGTCGCAAGGGGGGCTTCTAATGCCGGCGCCTCCCAGGGGCCGAGCGAACGTAAGCCGTAAGGGGGCTTCTAATGCCGGCGCCTCCTGTAGGCCGAGCGAACGTAAGCCGTAAGGGGGGCTTTTAATGCCGGTGACGTTGTTTTTTTTAGGGCGCCGCTTGCGCCCCGGAGCATGATTCTTAAATGGAAAAGATAGACAAGGGCAAACAGTTTCTTGCGGAGGCCAGGCAGGAGCTTAAGAAAGTCACCTGGCCGACTAAACAGCAGACCATGACCTCCACGTGGGTCGTGATGGCCGTGACTGTACTCCTGGCGATATTCCTTGGCCTCGTTGACCTGGGATTGAGCAAGGTCATCGGCCTGATACTGGGATAATCGAATATGATGAAAAAATGGTACGTGGTCCACACCTACTCCGGATATGAGAATAAGGTAAAGGCCGCGCTGGAGGAGAAGGTAAAAACGCTCGGCAAGGAAGACCTCTTCGGCGAGGTGCTCGTGCCCGTCGAGAAGGTCGTCGACATGGTAAAGGGTGTAAAGAGGACGGCCTCGAGGAAGTTTTTCCCTGGCTACATACTCATCAACATGGAGCTTACCGACGACACGTGGCACCTGGTCAAGAACATTCCCAAGGTGACGGGTTTTGTGGGCGGGCAGCAGACACCCCCTACGGTCCCGGAAGAGGAAGTGAAGAAGATCGCCAAGCAGATGGAAGAGGGCGCCGTAAGGCCCAAGCCCAAGGTCCTCTTCGAGCGCGGCGAGAACATACGCGTCATAGACGGGCCTTTCACGAACTTCAACGGCATAGTGGAAGAGGTAAAACCAGACAAGGGGAAACTGGTGGTCCATGTAAGCTTATTCGGCAGGGCGACCCCCGTTGAGCTTGACTTCGGCCAGGTCGAGAAGACGTAGCCCCGGGCCGCTTAATATTACAGGGAGAGGTGTCTTAAGATGGCAAAGAAGATCATAGCACAGATAAAGCTCCAGATACAGGCTGGCAAGGCCAACCCCGCGCCACCCATAGGTCCTGCCCTCGGTCAGCACGGGGTGAACATAATGGACTTCTGCAAGGCCTTTAACGCGAAGACCCAGGGCCAGGAGGGGATGGTTATCCCCGTCATAATCACGGTATACGCGGACAGGTCTTTTTCGTATATAACCAAGACCCCGCCCGCCTCGGTCCTCTTGAGAAAGGCCGCGGGGATCGAGAAGGGCTCCAAGGACCCGAAGAAAGAGAAGGTGGGCAAGGTCACCCGAAAACAGGTCGAGGAGATAGCTAAACTAAAGCTCCCGGACCTTACGGCAGGCACCCTCGAGGCCGCCTGCAAGACGATTGCTGGTACGGCGAGAAGCATGGGAATAACGGTGGAGGGATAAAAGATGGCGGGAAAGAGATATAAGGCGGCGGCCGAAAAGGTCGACCCCGAAAAGACATACAGCGTGGAGGAAGGGCTCGGGCTCGTCCCCGAGATGGGAGGGGCCAAGTTCGACGAGACCGTGGAGGTCACCGGGCGACTCGGGGTGAACCCCAAACACCCGGAGCAGATGGTAAGGGGCTCCGTAGTCCTTCCCAACGGCACGGGCAAGACCATCAGGGTGCTTGTCTTCGTCAAGGGCGAAAAAGCCGTGGAGGCCAAGGAGGCCGGGGCCGACTACGTGGGCGCAGAGGACCTCGCGGAGAAGATACAGAAGGGGTGGCTCGATTTCGACGCCGCGGTGGCCACCCCCGACATGATGGGCATCGTGGGAAAGCTCGGCAGGGTGCTCGGGCCCAGGGGCCTTATGCCGAACCCGAAGCTCGGCACCGTCACCTTTGACGTAAAAAAGGCCGTTGCCGACCTCAAGGCCGGCAAGGTGGAGTTCAGGGTGGACAAGGCCGGGAACATACACGTGCCCGTGGGCAAGGTCTCCTTCGGTGCCGAAAAATTGAAACAGAACTTCATGACCCTTATGGAGGCCGTGGTCAAGGCCAAGCCCGCGGCGAGCAAGGGCATATACCTTAAGAGCCTTTATCTCTCCACCACCATGGGCCCGAGCGTAAAGCTCGACACCGTGGAGTTGAGAAACATTTTTAAATAGCACGCAGGGGGGGGACCTTCCTGCAGGAAGGTCCCCCCCTGGCCCATTCCAAAGGCTTTTGGGTATTTCCTGTTGCGAGAGTGTCTCGTCGGAAATAGCGAAGAGTTTTTGAAATTTGAAAGGGGTCCGGGGAAAACCTGTTGAAAAAAGTTTTCCCCGAGAACCAATAAAAAAGAAGGTCGGAGACAGTAGGGGCCTTGGGGCGTAAAAATCCTACCGAGACCGGTTGAAGATCCAGTTGCAGCGGCGGTGGTTTTTCACGTTGGCGGCGTGTCCTTTTTTTACGTTGCGCCTTGCTTTAACGTACCGCGGCCCTTGTGCTGGACCCTCTGTCTCTGACGTTATAGAAAGGAGGGAGAGCGGGATTTGAAGAAAACTGAGAAGGAAAAATACGTCGAGGACCTGAAAGACAAGCTCACCAGGGCTGACGCGATGTTCCTGGCCGAGTACAGGGGCATAAAGGCAGCCCAGATGAACGAGTTCAGAAGGACTCTCAGGGACGCCAAGGTCGAGTTAAAGGTCGTGAGGAACACCCTTGCAAGGCGCGCCCTCGGTGGCACTGCCTCCGAGCACCTCAGAGAACACCTGAACGGCCCGGTAGCCTTTGCCTTCAGTTACCAGGACGCGGCGCTGGCCGCCAAAAGGCTGACCGAGTTCGCCAAGGACCAGCCGGCCTTCATCTTCAGGGTAGGGACCCTCGGAGAGAAGGTCCTCGCCGTCGACGACATAAAGAGGCTCGCGGAACTGCCCCCGAAGGATGTACTTCTGGGCAAGCTCCTCGCCTCGATGAAGTCCCCGGTATCCGGTCTGGTGGGAGTCCTCTCGGGGGTACCGAGGAAACTCCTCTACGCGCTTAACGCGATAGGGCAGCAGAAGGCGCAGTAAACGCGGCTTTAAAGGCTTTAGTCAAAACAAAAATTCCAGGAGGAATAAGAAAAATGGCCGAGATTACGAAAAATGACGTAATAAAATATATTGAGAGCATGAGTGTCATAGAGCTCTCCGAGCTCGTAAAGGAGCTTGAAGGCAAGTTCGGGGTCTCAGCGGCGCCTGTGGCGGTGGCGGCCGCGGGAGCGCCTGCGGCCGGAGCGCCGGCCGTGGAGGAAAAGACGGAGTTCAACGTCGTTTTGAAGGCCGCAGGCTCAGAGAAGATAAAGGTCATAAAAGAGGTGAGGGCGATAACGGGCCTGGGCCTCAAGGAGGCGAAGGACCTCGTGGAGGGCGCCCCGAAACCCATGAAGGAGGGGGTCTCCAAGGAAGAGGCCGAGAAGATAAAGAAGCAGGTCGAGGCCGTCGGCGCAGAGGTGGAGATTCAGTAGGCCGCCCAACCGAGCGCAGTGTGGGCCTTCTATCTTTCAGACCCGGGACCCGGCAGCAACGGGTCCCGAGAACCCTTTTTAAAGGTATCAAGGTTATGTACCTCTCACTTGAGAAAACAAAGGTATAAAAAGAGAGAACCTGCCCGTAGGAACTCGCCTGCGGGCAGGTTCAGTTAAGGGGATTTCAAAAAAGGAGTCTTGTTCAATGTCCTCAAGCTTCGCTACAAACGGAGAGTTTTTAAGAAAGGATTACTCGAAGATCGGCAAGGTCGTGGGCATGCCCAACCTTATCGAGGTCCAGAAACGGAGTTTCGACCAGTTCATCCAGGAGGGCGTGAAGCCCGCCGAGAGGAAATCGGTGGGGCTGCAGGCCATCTTCGAGAGCGCCTTTCCCATAAAGGACTTCAGCGGCAACGCCTCCCTCGAGTTCGTAAAATACTCGCTCCTCGAGCCCAAGTACAACGTCGAGGAGTGCCACGAGAAGGGGATGACCTTCGCCGCCCCGATAAAGATACTCGTCAGGCTCATCATGTGGGACCGGGACCTCGAGACCGGGGCCCAGAGCGTAAGGGACATAAAGGAGCAGGAGGTCTACTTCGGGGAGATACCCCTGATGACCGATACCGGCTCCTTCATCATAAACGGCACCGAGAGGGTCATAGTAAGCCAGCTCCACAGGTCCCCCGGGGTCTTCTTCGAGTTCGAAAAACCCAAGGGGTTTACAGGCAAGGTCCTCTACACGGCGCGCGTCATCCCCTATCACGGCTCCTGGCTCGACCTGGAGTTCGACCAGAAGGACTGGCTCTACGTGAGGATAGACAAGAGGCGCAAGATGCCGGCGACCATACTCCTTAAGGCGCTGGGCTACTCCGTCGAGGAGATGCTCAACTACTTCTACCCCAGCGAGGACATTGTCCTCGATGGCAAGAAGATAGTAAAGAGTGTCGAGCCAGAGTACCTCGTCGGGCAGAAGGCGAGCAGCGACATCAAGGACCCCGAGACGAACGAGATTATACTCAAAAAGGACAGGAAGTTCACACGGCTCGTCTTGAAGAAGATTGTAAACGCCGGCATCAAGTACATACCCGTGGAGGTCGAGGACATCGTGGGAAGGATTGCCTCGCGCGATATAGTGGACACCAACACGGGCGAGGTTATTATCGAGTGCAACCAGACCCTTACCAGGGAGGTCCTCGACGAGATCTCAAGAAGGGGTATTACGAGCTTCAAGCTCCTCCTGATAGAGGCGATGGGGACCTTTTTCAGGGAGACACTCTTGAATGACAAGACCGGCGGCGAGGATACCAAATCCATCGTCTCCTACAGGAAGGAGAACCCCGACGACCCCACCACCAACATGACGTTCAACGCGAGGATCGAGATATACAAGAGGTTGAAGCCCGGGGACCTGCCCACCGTGGAGACGGCCAAGAGCTTCTTTAACGACCTCTTTTTCAACCCCGAGAGGTACAACCTCTCCCGTGTGGGCCGATTGAAGCTCAACAGAAAGCTCGGCTTCGACGTGGAGCTCGACCACATAACGTTGAGGAAGGAGGACATCCTCGAAGTGGTCCGCTACCTCATAGGCCTCAGAAACGGCATCGGGAACGTGGACGACATAGACCACCTCGGGAACCGCCGCGTAAGGTGCGTGGGAGAGCTTCTCGAGAACCAGTACAGGATAGGGCTCCTGAGGATGGAGAGGGCCGTAAAGGAGCGGATGAGCCTCGGCGAGCTCGAGACCCTCATGCCCCACGACCTCATAAACCCGAAGCCCGTCACCGCCGTCATAAAGGAGTTCTTCGGCTCGAGCCAGCTCTCACAGTTCATGGACCAGACCAACCCCTTGAGCGAGATAACCCACAAGAGGAGGCTTTCGGCCCTGGGCCCGGGGGGCCTTACGCGCGAGAGGGCGGGCTTCGAGGTCAGAGACGTGCATGCCACCCATTACGGCAGGATTTGCCCCATAGAGACGCCCGAGGGCCCGAACATCGGCCTCATAGTCTCCCTTTCCACTTACGCGCGCGTAAACGACTTCGGCTTCATAGAGACCCCCTACCGCGAGGTAAAGGGAGGAAAGGTGGCGGCGCGCATAATATACCTCTCGGCCCTCGACGAGCAGGACCACGTCATCGCCCAGGCCAACGCCCCCCTGGACAAGGACGGCCGTTTCATAAACGAGTACGTATCGGCGAGGAAGGGCGGGGAGTTCATAATGGCCAGGCCCGAGGAGATAACGTTGATGGACGTATCCCCCAACCAGCTCGTAAGTGTGGCCGCCTCCCTCATACCGTTCCTTGAGAACGACGACGCGAACAGGGCGCTCATGGGCTCCAACATGCAGCGCCAGGCAGTGCCCCTTATTCAGACCGAGGCCCCGCTCATAGGCACGGGCATGGAGAGCATAGTGGCCAGGGACTCCGGAGTCACGGTACTTACCAGGAGCCCGGGGGTCGTCGAGAACGTGGACGCCACGAGGGTGGTGGTGAGGAACACCACCGGAGGGGTCGACATATACAACCTCACCAAGTTCAGGAGGTCCAACCAGAACACCTGTCTGAATCAGAAACCCATAGTTAGAAAGGGCGACAGGGTCTCCGCGGGCCAGGTCATAGCCGACGGGCCCTCCACCTCCCAGGGCGAGCTCGCCCTGGGCAGGAACGTCTTCGTGGCCTTCATGCCCTGGGGCGGCTACAACTTCGAGGACTCCATCCTCATAAGCGAGAGGCTCCTGAAGGAAGACGTCTTCACCTCCGTGCACATAGAGGAGTTCGAGGTGGTGGCCCGCGACATAAAGCTCGGCAAGGAGGAGATTACCCGCGACATCCCCAACGTGGGCGAGGAGGCCTTGAAGGACCTCGATGAGAGCGGGATCGTGAGAATAGGCGCGGAGGTGATGCCCGGGGACATCCTCGTGGGAAAGATTACCCCCAAGGGCGAGACCCAGCTCTCTCCCGAGGAAAAGCTCCTCAGGGCCATATTCGGCGAGAAGGCCGAAGACGTAAAGGACACCTCCCTGAGGGTGCCGCCCGGCATCGAGGGCGTTGTGATAGACGCGAAGGTCTTTACGAGAAAGGGCGCCGAGAAGGACGAGAGGAGCAAGTCCATAGAGGACCGTGAGATGATCAGGCTCACGAAGGACATGGAGGACGAGATAAATATCGTCAAGGAGTCCGCCCATAACCGGGTAAGGAAACTGCTCCTCGGAAAGAAGTCCAGGGTAAGGATTACGGACAAGAAGGGCAAGACCACCCTTCTCAGCAAGGGCAAGCCCATAACCGCCGAGGTGCTCGACGAGATACCAAGGGGCAGGTGGGGCGAAATAGTGCCAGCCGATGAAAAGGTCGCCGAAGACATCAAGGTCATGCTTGGAGAGTTGAGCGAGCAGATAGACCTTATAAAGGTGGTCTTCGACGAGAGGATCTCGAGATTGAAGCGCGGAGACGAGCTCCCCCCCGGCGTGATAAAGATGGTCAAGGTCTACATAGCCATGAAGAGGAAGGTCTCCGTAGGCGACAAGATGGCCGGGCGCCACGGCAACAAGGGCGTCATATCGAGGATTCTCCCGGAGGAGGACATGCCCTACGTGGCGGACGGGACCCCCATGGACATCGTTTTGAACCCCCTGGGGGTGCCTTCGAGGATGAACATTGGCCAGATACTCGAGACCCACCTCGGGTGGGCCTCCAAGTGCCTGGGGGCCTCCGTAAGGGAGCTTGTGGAGAAGAACCTGAGCCCCAATACCGTGAGGGACAGGATAAAGAAGATATACAACAACCTCGAGTTCAGCAAGTTCATGAACACGCTCTCCGACAAGGAGGTGCTCACGGTGGCCGAAAAGCTCTCCGGCGGCATACAGGTCGCAAGCCCCGTCTTCGACGGGGCCACGGAGAATGACGTGAAAGAGGCCCTCGAGACCGCCGAACTCCCGAAGAACGGCAAGACCACCCTCTATGACGGCAGAAGTGGGGCGCCCTTCGACCAGGAGGTTACCGTGGGGATGATGTACATGATGAAACTCCACCACCTCGTGGACGACAAGATCCACGCCAGGAGCACGGGCCCCTACTCGCTCGTCACCCAGCAACCCCTTGGGGGAAAGGCGCAGTTCGGAGGCCAGAGGCTCGGAGAGATGGAGGTCTGGGCGATGGAGGCCTACGGAGCGGCATACACCCTCCAGGAGTTCCTCACCGTCAAGTCCGACGACGTCCCCGGAAGGACCCGCATGTACGAGTCCATCGTTACCGGCAACTACAACCTCGAACCGACGCTCCCCGAGAGCTTCAGCGTCCTTATAAAGGAGCTCCAGAGCCTCTCCCTGGACATAAACCTCCTTGAAGAGGGCGAGGAGTCTTAGGGGCAGAAGAGCGGAGTAGCGTTGTATTATATGAATCAGGACGACACACGAGCATTAATAAGGAGGTAAGCCTTGGAAAGCCTCATGGCCCTATTTGAGAAGCATAAGAGACCGACGGACTTTAACGCCATAAGGGTCTCCATTGCCTCGCCCGAGCGGATCCGCCAGTGGTCCTACGGAGAGGTGAAGAAACCGGAGACCATAAACTACAGGACCTTCAAGCCGGAGAGGGACGGGCTCTTCTGCGCCAAGATATTCGGTCCGGTGAAGGACTTCGAGTGCAACTGCGGCAAGTACAAGCGCATGAAGCACAGGGGCATAGTCTGCGAAAAGTGCGGAGTGGAGGTCATCCCCAGCAACGTCCGCCGCGAGAGGCTCGGGCACATAGAGCTCGCCACCCCCGTGGCCCATATATGGTTCTTGAGGAGCCTGCCATCGAGGATAGGCGCCATGCTCGACATGACGTTGAAGGAGCTTGAGAGGGTGCTCTACTACGAGAACTATACGGTGGTGGACCCCAGGGACACGGAGCTGAAGACGGGGGAGCTCCTTACCGAGGACAAGTACAGGAAGGCCGTGGAGAGGTGGGGCCCCGACGGTTTTGGCGCCGGCATGGGCGCCGAGGCGATAAGGGAGCTTCTGAAGAAGCTCGACCTCGCGAAACTCTCCGTGGAGTTGAGGGACGAGATGCGCAAGACCTCCTCGGACGCCAAGAAAAAACGGATCGCGAAGAGGCTCAAGGTGGTGGAGGCCTTCATAACCTCCGCCAACAAACCGGAGTGGATGATACTCGAGGTGATACCCGTTCTCCCCCCCGATCTCAGGCCCCTGGTGCCCCTTGACGGAGGCAGGTTCGCCACCTCGGACCTTAACGACCTTTACAGGAGGGTCATCAACCGGAACAACAGGCTCAAGAGATTGATGGAGCTCAACGCCCCTGACATCATCATCCGAAACGAAAAGAGGATGCTCCAGGAGGCCGTGGACGCGCTCTTCGACAACGGTCGAAGGGGCAGAGTCATAACCGGTCAGAACAAGAGGCCTCTAAAATCCCTGAGCGACATGATAAAGGGCAAGGGCGGGAGGTTCCGCCAGAACCTTCTCGGAAAACGCGTGGACTACTCCGGCCGCTCGGTCATCGTAATAGGCCCGGACTTAAGGCTCCACCAGTGCGGGCTCCCCAAGAAGATGGCCGTAGAGCTCTTCAAGCCCTTCATCTACCAGAAACTCGAGGAGAGGGGTTACGCCACCACCATAAAGAGCGCGAAGAAGATGCTCGAAAAGGAGAGGTCCGAGGTCTGGGACGTGCTCGACGAGGTCATAAGGGAGCACCCCGTGCTCCTGAACCGCGCCCCCACGCTCCACAGGCTCGGCATCCAGGCCTTCGAGCCCATTCTCATAGAGGGCAAGGCCATCCAGCTCCACCCCCTCGTTTGCACGGCCTTCAACGCGGACTTTGACGGGGACCAGATGGCCGTCCACATCCCGCTCTCCATAGAGGCGCAGGTGGAGGCACGGGTGCTGATGATGAGCACCAACAACATCCTCTCTCCAGCCCACGGCAAGCCCATAATAGTGCCCACCCAGG
Organism: Thermodesulfobacteriota bacterium; assembly: GCA_035288385.1. Taxonomy (GTDB): domain Bacteria; phylum Desulfobacterota; class GWC2-55-46; order GWC2-55-46; family JADFVP01; genus DATEAM01. Next base: position 6,483 of record DATEAM010000043.1, on the reverse strand, counting down.
ACATAGTCCTCGGCCTCTACTACATGACAAGGGAAAGGCTGGGGGTCAAGGGAGAGGGCAAGCTCTTCAGCTGCTTCGACGAGGTGCATGCCGCATATGACTCCAGCGAGGTCCACCTCCAGGCGAAGATAAAGGTGAAGCACGGTGGAGTTCTATACGACTCTACCGTGGGCAGGGTCATCTTGATGGAGGTGATCCCCGAGTGCATAAGGTTCGACGAGGTGAACAAGGTCCTCGACAAGAAGCGCCTCGCCGACCTTATCGACGTCTGCTACAGGAGAGGCGGCAACAAGGAGACCGTAATACTCGCCGACAAGCTGAAGGACCTCGGCTACAGGTACGCCACAAAGGCCGGCATATCGATCTGCATAGACGACATGAAGATACCCGCCAAAAAGGGGGAGCTCCTCGACAAGGCCTACGAGGAGGTAAAGGAGATACAGGCCCAGTACAACGAGGGGCTCATAACCGATGGCGAGCGCTACAACAAGGTCATAGACATATGGGCCCAGGCCACCGAGGAGATAGCCGAGGAGATGTTGAGGGAACTCGGTACCGATATCGTAAAGGACGAAAAGGGCAGGGAGAAGAAGGTCCCGAGCTTCAACCCCATATTCATAATGGCCGACTCAGGCGCCAGGGGTTCCGCGCAGCAGATACGCCAGCTCGCGGGAATGAGGGGCCTGATGGCCAAGCCCTCGGGCGAGATAATAGAGACCCCTATCACCGCGAACTTCCGCGAGGGCCTCACCGTGCTCCAGTACTTTATCTCCACGCACGGCGCGCGAAAGGGCCTGGCGGACACGGCATTGAAGACCGCTAACTCCGGCTACCTCACCAGAAGGCTCGTCGACGTTGCACAGGACGCGATAATAGCCGAAGATGACTGCGGCACCCTCGACGGCATCTACATGACGCCCCTGGTCGAGAGCGGAGAGGTGATAGAGACCATCGGTGAGAGGATCCTCGGCAGGGTGGTACTCGAAGAGGTAAAGGACCCCTTCTCCAACGAAGTGATAGTGCACGCGAACGAGGGGATAGACGAGGACAGGGTCGAGAGGATCGAAGAGGCCGGTATAGAGAAGGTCAAGATAAGGAGCGTTCTCACGTGCCGGTCAACCAGGGGCATATGCATAAAATGCTACGGCCGCGACCTCACAAGGGGCAGGATGGTCGAGATGGGCGAGTCCGTGGGCGTCATAGCTGCCCAGTCCATAGGCGAGCCCGGCACTCAGCTCACAATGAGGACCTTCCACATAGGCGGCACGGCGAGCAGAAGGGCCGAGCAGACGACCCTCGAGGCCCGGCACGAAGGCGTAATAAAATTCCACAACCTGAACATCTCCGTTAACAGCCGCGGCGAGACCATAGTGATGAACCGCAACGGCGATATCGCCGTGCAGGACGAGCAGGGCAGGGACCGCGAACGCAACCCCGTCATATACGGCGCCAGGCTCAGGGTCAGGGAGGGGACGCATGTCGGAGTTGGCACCGTGCTCGCCGACTGGGACCCCTATACCATACCCATAATAACGGAGGTCGGAGGGGCCGTGAGGTTCGGCGACGTCGAAGACGGCAAGACCATGCGCGAACAGATCGACGAGGTCACGGGCCTTTCGAGCAAGGTGATAGTGCCCTACAGGGAAGGCGACCTGAGGCCGAGGATTTCCATAAAGGACGAGGCCGGCAAAACCCTCAAGATCTACAGGACTAACATAGCGGCAAGGTACCTCTTGCCCGTGGGCGCCATCATAACCGCCGAGGAGGGCGAGACGGTGAAGGCGGGAGACCTCGTCTCCAAGATACCCAAGGAGACGACCAAGACGAAGGACATAACGGGCGGCCTGCCGCGAGTGGCGGAGCTTTTTGAGGCGAGAAAGCCAAAGGAGTGCGCCGTCATAAGCGAGATCGACGGCATGGTCACCTTCGGCAAGGACACCAAGGGCAAGAGAAAGGTGATAATCACCCCTGAGGCCGGAGAGCCGAAGGAGTACCTCATACCCAAGGGCAAGCACATAAGCGTGAGGGAGGGCGACAGCGTAAAGGCGGGCGAGCCCCTCATGGACGGCTCGGCAAACCCCCATGACATACTCAAGGTGCTCGGGGTCAAGGAACTCGCCAAGTACCTCGTCGACGAGGTCCAGGAGGTCTACAGACTCCAGGGCGTCAAGATAAACGACAAGCACATAGAGGTGGTGGTGCGCCAGATGCTCCGCAAGGTCAGGATAAAGGACCCCGGTGACACGAACCTCCTTGTGGGAGAGCAGGTCGAGAGGTATGTATTCGAGGAGGAGAACGAGAGGATACTCGCCAAAGGGAAGCTGCCCGCCGTGGCTGAGCCGCTATTGCAGGGCATAACAAAGGCATCTCTCTCAACGGAGAGCTTCATCTCCGCGGCCTCTTTCCAGGAGACGACGAAGGTGCTGACAGGAGCCGCCGTCGAAGGGAAGATAGATTACCTGAGGGGCCTCAAGGAGAACGTCATAATGGGACGCCTCGTGCCCGCGGGCACAGGCTTCAAGAGGTACATGAATATAACTGCGCAGATGCCCGAGCCGGAACCCCGGGAGGTCCCCGAAGAAAAGGCCCCCGAGGAGTTCGCAGCAGAGGAGGAGACACAGGGAGTTTAAAAAGGGCCGGGGACCGGGGGCCGGGGGGGCCTGGTGCCGGGGGAAGACCGGGGGAGGGCCGGGTGGGGCCGGGATACCGTCCGCCTCCTCCTTTATTATGAGCCGCTGGGGGCGGAAAATCCCCTGGCCGATGCCCTCGATACCCCTCTGGGCCGGGGCAGAGCCCCGTGAGGCGGAAAATTTTCGAAAATATGGCAAAAACGCCAAAATTAGTTGTTGACAAGGTCCTGTGAAGCTGGTAGTTTAATAGGATTTACGCCTGAGGAAAAACTAACTATGCCGACGACAAACCAACTGGTAAGAAAAGGAAGAAAAAAGGCAAAGAGGAAGACCGCGTCTCCGGCACTGGAGAACTGTCCCCAGAAAAGGGGCGTGTGCGTCAGGGTCTATACCACCACCCCCAAGAAGCCGAACTCCGCCCTTAGAAAGGTGGCGAGGGTGAGGCTCACCAACGGGATAGAGGCCACATCTTACATACCCGGCATAGGACACAACCTCCAGGAGCACTCCGTGGTGCTCATAAGGGGAGGCAAGGTCAAGGACCTCCCTGGTGTGAGGTACCATATCATAAGGGGCACCCTCGATACCATTGGAGTTCAGGAAAGGAAGCAGGCGCGCAGCAAGTACGGCGCCAAGAGGCCTAAATAGAACGGGTTTTGCCCCTTCGATAAAACCGGTTTTGTTTAGGCTTCTTATTTGAAGGCTGGGAGTCAATCCGTAAAAATCTCCCTTGGAAACTTTGGGCCCTTTCCTCTTGAGAGAGACACACCGGGGACAGGCGCAAAAGTTTTTGAAAGGGGTGCGGGAGAGAATTTTTCTCGCGGGCTCATCGATATTGACGATACTTGTGCCCCGAGAGTTGACCGGCTGACAAGAACCATCTTCCGTCAACAGCGCCCGGCAAAGATTCGCACCCGCAAAAATTAGGAGGAAGTTTATATGTCTCGCAAGGGCTCTGTACCTAAAAGAGATGTTCTGCCGGACCACAAGTACAGCGACCGCGTGGTCTCAAGGCTCATAAACAAACTGACCTCTGAAGGCAAGAAGTCCAAGGCCGAGGGGGTCGTCTACGGCGCCTTTGACGTAATCGAGGAGAGGCTTAAGACCGAACCCATGAAGGTCTTTAAAAAGGCGATCGATAACATAAGGCCCTCCATAGAGGTCAAGTCCAGGAGGGTGGGCGGGGCCACCTACCAGGTGCCCATTGAGGTGAAGCCCGACAGGAAGCTGTCTCTGGCCCTGAGGTGGCTCGTAACCTATTCGAGGTCCAGGGGCGAGAAGTCCATGGTCGAAAAATTCGCCGCCGAGATTATAGACGCCTCCAACGGCAAGGGCGGCTCCGTAAAGAAAAAGGAAGACGTCCACAGGATGGCCGAGGCCAACAAGGCCTTCGCCCATTACCGCTGGTAAGCAGGTCTAAGTACCTGACCGGGAAAGGTCTTCATCTCCCGGTCTTTCTTGACTCACGTGGGGCGGATCCGGGGGGCGCAACGGGGGAGGGTTTAAAGGGGATTCAAGGGGAGCCGGGTTCAGGGGAGATGGTTTTTTTCAGGGCTGCGGGTTTTAAACGATAATCAGCAGCCGCGGATTATAAGAGAGAACTGAAGATTATGCCGAGAGCAATACCCATAGATAAACAGAGAAATATAGGGATCATGGCCCATATAGACGCGGGCAAGACCACGACTACCGAGCGTGTCCTTTACTATACAGGTGTCACCTACAAGATAGGAGAGGTCCACGAGGGTACCGCCGTCATGGACTGGATGGAACAGGAAAAGGAGCGCGGCATAACCATTACCTCCGCGGCGACCACCTGTTTCTGGAAGGACCACCGCATAAACATCATCGACACCCCCGGGCACGTGGACTTCACCATCGAGGTCGAGAGGTCTTTAAGGATCCTCGACGGCGCGGTGGCGGTCTTCTGCTCCGTGGGCGGGGTGGAGCCCCAGAGCGAGACGGTGTGGCGTCAGGCCGATAAATACAGGGTCCCGAGGATAGCCTTCGTTAACAAGATGGACCGCATAGGCTCCGACTTCTTCGCCGTCGTGGACATGATGGTCGATAGGCTCAAGGCCAGGCCCGTTATAATGCAGATCCCGGTGGGCAAAGAGGATACCTTCAAGGGCATCGTGGACCTTATAAGCGAAAAGGCCATAATCTGGGACGAGGACGTCCTGGGCGCCCAGTTCAGGACCGTGGATATACCCGAGGATATGAAGGAGCAGGCGGCCGAGTACAGGGAAAAGCTCATCGAGGCGGCTGCGGACTTCGACGAGGAGATTATGGAGAAGTACCTCGAGGGAGGGAAGGTCCCCGCGGAAAAGCTGGTGAAGGCCATAAGGAGGGGCACCATCGATATAGTCATAACCCCGGTTTTTTGCGGCTCGGCCTTCAAGAACAAGGGCATACAGCCCCTTCTCGACTCCGTCGTCAATTATCTGCCGAGCCCCATAGACGTGCCCCCCATAATTGGCATCAACCCGGATACAAAGGACGAGGAGAGGAGGGAGACCTCTGACAGCGCCCCCTTGTCGGCACTTGCCTTCAAGATAATGAGCGACCCCTTCGTCGGCCAGCTTACCTTCTTCCGTGTCTATTCCGGCTCCATGAGCGCCGGGTCCTACGTCTACAACTCGACGAAGGACGTTAGAGAGAGGGTGGGCCGTCTCGTAAAGATGCACTCCAACAAGCGCGAGGAGGTAAAGGACGTATACGCCGGGGACATAGCCGCGGCAGTGGGGTTGAAGAGCACCGTAACCGGCGATACCATCTGCGACGAAAACAAACCCATAATACTCGAGTCCATGGAGTTCCCGGAACCCGTCATGGCAATCGCCATAGAGCCGAAGACAAAGGCCGACCATGACAGGCTCGGGATCTCGCTCCAGAAGCTCTCCATCGAGGACCCGTCCTTCAGGGTAAGGACCGAGGAGGAGACGGGACAGACGATCATATCCGGTATGGGCGAGCTCCACCTCGAGATAATAGTGGACAGGCTCCTGAGGGAGTTCAAGGTCGAGGCCAACGTGGGCAGGCCCCAGGTCGCCTACAAGGAGACAATAGTCGGGGCCACAAAGGCCGAGGGCCGCTATGTGCGCCAGTCGGGCGGGCGCGGCCAGTACGGGCACGTCCTCATAGAGGCCGAGCCCGCGGAGACGGGCGCGGGTTTCGAGTTCGTTAACAAGATCGTCGGCGGAGCAATACCCAAGGAGTTCATATCCGCCGTTGAGAAGGGCATAAAAGAGGCTACAGAGTCAGGGCAGCTTGCGGGCTATCCCGTGGTGGACGTGAAGATAACCCTCTACGACGGCTCGTACCACGACGTCGACTCTTCCGAGATGGCCTTCAAGATAGCGGGCTCCATGGCCTTCAAGGCCGCCCTCGTCAGGGCCGGAGAGGTGCTTCTCGAGCCCATAATGAACGTCGAGGTCGTCATGCCCGAGCAGTTTATGGGCGACGTGATAGGGGACCTCAACTCCAGGAGGGGCAAGATCCTCGGCATGGAATCGAGGGCGGGCTCCCAGGTCGTAAGCTCCAGGGTCCCCCTTGCGAACATGTTCGGCTACTCCACCGATTTGAGGTCGAAGACCCAGGGAAGGGCCTCATATACGATGCAGTTCTCTCACTACGAGCAGGTCCCCACTTCGGTGACCGAGACCCTTACGGCCAAGGTGCAGGCAAAATAATTATTTTACAAATAGCCTTCGGAGGAATATCATGAGCAAAGCCAAATTCGAGAGGGTTAAGCCCCATGTCAACGTGGGCACCATAGGTCACGTGGACCACGGCAAGACGACCCTTACTGCGGCGATAACCAAGGTTCTCTCAACGAGGGGTCAGGCCGATT
>DATEAM010000042.1:0-6962 GCA_035288385.1 Thermodesulfobacteriota bacterium | reverse complement strand
TTCCTCCGTGACGTCACGGAGACAGAGCTTAAGGCATTTTTTCTTAAAAAAATTGAGGGGAACTTTTTGTAAAAAGTTCCCCTCAAACTCCTCTCAAAAACTTTTGGCTGTTCCCCGGTAGGGGGCCTCTTGGCAGGAAATAGCCAAAAGTCTTTGAAGGGGGGTCCGGGGGGAAACTTTCTTCAGAAAGTTTCCCCCCGGCAGAAAGGTTCCCCCAAAATAAGCTTGACTTAAGCCCTGTTCTTTAATAATTTTAAGTGCGTAGCGCTCATGGCCGGTAAGTGCCGTAATATTTTAAGTTTTTGTCCGCAACTCCCATGGCTCACGTAAAGGCCGGAGATGACATTTTTTTTACCCGGACCATGGCCGAGGTCCTTGAAGTGCAGGGTTTCCTCGAGGACGCCCTAATGATATACAAGATACTCGCCGACAGCTCCCCCGGGGACGAGGCCCTCGTCCTCAAGATAAAGGACCTGAAGGAGCTCGCCGGAAGGGGCAGGCACAGGAGGAGCGGCCTTAAGGGCGGACCAAGTTCGGGATGAAGTACGCCCTCGGAAGGAGGGTCTTTACGGCACAACAACCCGATTACAGGGGAAGAGTCGAGCGCCTCAGACGTCTTTTGAAGAAAAGAAGGTGCTCCGCGCTCCTCGTAACCGACATAAACAACATAAGGTACCTTACCGGTTTTACGGGCTCTAACGCCCAGGTAGTTCTGACGGAGAAGAAGGGCCTCTTCCTTACGGACTCGAGGTACTCCACCCAGGCCGCCTCCGAGGTCCGGGAGGGGTTCCGGGTCAGGGTATACAGGAAAAAGCCCCTCGATGCCCTCGCCATGAGCCTCTCCGGGCTCGGTTTGAGTTGCGTGGGTTTCGTGGAGACGGGGCTGAGCTTCGGGAGCTACGTAAAGCTGAAAAAGGCGTTAAGGCCCGTAAGGCTCAGGCCTCTTCCCGACCTTGTCGGGGAGATAAGGGCCGTAAAGGAGCCCTCGGAGGTGGAGAGTATCCGGGGGGCTGTTTTGGTCTTGGAGCTCGCCTTCAAAAAGATCGAGAGGGTCCTCAAACCGGGGATGACGGAAAAAGAGGCCGCCTTCCTTGCCGAGGTCGAGATGAGGAGGAGGGGCGCCAGGGGTACTGCCTTCGAGACCATAGTAGCCTCGGGTCCGAGGAGCGCTCTCCCGCACGGCAAGGCCTCTGAAAAGAGGATAAAGACCGGGGAGCTCGTAGTGGTGGACATGGGCGCGTCCTTCGGGGGTTACAACTCCGACGAGACCCGCACCTATTGTACGGGAAGGGTTGGAAGCGAGGAGAAAAAGATATTCCGCACGGTAGTCGAGGCCCACTCCCGCGCCGTCGAGAGGATTAAGGCCGGAGTAAAAGCCAGCGACGTGGACGCCGCCGCCAGAAGCCATATAAGGAAGGCGGGCTACGGCAGGTTTTTCGGCCACGGCACCGGGCACGGCGTGGGGCTCGATATACACGAAAGCCCGAACATAGGCCCCATGAGCACGGACGTCCTCGAGGAGGGGATGGTGATGACCGTGGAGCCGGGTATATACGTCCCGGGGCTCGGCGGCGTGAGGATAGAGGACATGGTCCTCGTCACAAAGGACGGCCCTGAGATACTGACGAATTCACCGAAGGAGTTGCGCTCCCTTTAGGAGGATAGATGGATCTTAAAAACGTAAAGGCGATTTACAGGTTCATGAGGAGTACCGACATCGTGGAGCTCGAGGTCGAAGGCCCCGACGGCAAGGTGAGGATCAGGCGTGGCGGCGCCCCCGGGGCCGAGGCCGAGGCCGAGGAGCCGGCAAAGGCCGCCAAGGAGACAAAAGAGGCCCGTGAGGCCAGGGAAGAGGCCGCCGAAAAGGCCGAGGCCGAGAACATAAAGGTGGTGACCGCGCCGATGGTGGGCACCTTTTACAGGGCCTCGGCCCCGGAGGCCGATGCCTTTGCGGAGGTGGGCTCCAAGGTCAGGAGCGGTCAAACACTTTGCATCATAGAGGCGATGAAGCTTATGAACGAGGTGGAGAGCGAGTTCACGGGCAAGGTGGTCTCCATACTCGTCGAGAACGGCCAGCCCGTCGAGTACGGGGAGCCGCTCTTCCACATAGAGGTGGCCGAAAAGGCCTGACGTGCTTTTTCGACCCGTCCGTCCAGAACCCTTTATATGACCCGTGCGTTGACTTCCCCCTTACCCAGAGGCAAAGCATAAGGAGCAAAGGTGAGCCTGCCGGCCAGGAGGGGTTTTTGCCGCAGGGGGGGCCGGGGGTGAGGGCGGGGCAGAGAGGATAGAAAAAAGAGGATGTTCAAGAAGGTACTGATAGCCAACAGGGGCGAGATAGCCGTAAGGGTGATAAGGGCCTGCAAGGAGCTCGGCATAAAGAGCCTTGCCGTGTACTCCGAGCCGGACAGGGGGGCCCTGCACACCAGGCTCGCCGACGGCGCCATATGCATAGGCCCGGCCAAACCCGCTGACAGCTACCTCAACATAACTAACCTGATAAGCGCCATGGAGGTGGCCGACGCCGAGGCCGTGCACCCAGGGTACGGCTTTCTCGCCGAGAACGCGGCCTTTGCCGAGGCCTGCGAGAAGTGCGGCATAAAGTTCATAGGGCCCAGGTCGTCGGTGATGAGGCGCGTTGGCAACAAGATCCAGGCCAAGAAGATAGCCGAGGAGATCCGTGTGCCCGTCCTCCAGTGGAGCAACCGCGCGCTCTCGAGCGAGAAAGAGGCCCTCGAGGTCTCGAAGGCGATAGGCTTTCCCGTGCTCATAAAGGCGGCGAGCGGCGGGGGAGGCAGGGGGATGAAGCTCGTGCACACGCAGGCGAGCCTGCCGAGCGCCTTCAACATGGCCCGCATGGAGGCCCTCGCCGCCTTCGGAGACGGCGAGGTCTTCATAGAGAGGTACTGCGAGCTGCCCCGCCACGTGGAGGTCCAGATACTCGCGGGAGAGCACGGAAACGTCATCCACCTCGGGGAACGCGAGTGCTCGATACAGAGGAGGCACCAGAAGATAATAGAGGAGTCTCCCTCCCCGGCCGTCGACTCTCGCCTGAGGCACAAGATGGGGGAGGCCGCCGTAAAGCTCGCCAAGGCCATCGGCTATACCAACGCCGGGACCGTTGAGTTCCTCCTCGACAGGAAGAAGAAGTTCCACTTCATGGAGATGAACGCGAGGGTCCAGGTGGAGCACCCGGTTACCGAGATGGTCACGGGCATCGACATAGTAAAGGAGCAGATAAGGATAGCCGCCGAGAGGAGGTTGAGGCTCAGGCAGAGGAACGTGGAGATCCGCGGGCACTCCATAGAGTGCCGCATAAACGCCGAGGACCCCGTGACCTTCGTCCCCTGTCCCGGGAGGATTACCGAGCTCCTCATGCCCGGAGGGCCCGGGGTAAGGGTGGACACGGCCATCTACCAGGGCTACGAGGTCCCGCCTTACTACGACAACCTCCTGGCAAAGCTCATCGTCCATGCCGACACCCGCGAAGAGGCGATAGCGAGGATGGCCAGAGCCCTCGAGGAGTTCAAGGTCGGGGGGATCAAGACGAACATACCGCTCCTTATGAGGATAATGAGGGACCACGACTTCAACGAGGGCAATTTTGATATAGACTTTCTTTCGAGATTCACCTAAAATGGTCTGCGTAAAAGACTGTCCGAACCCCCGCACCTTAAGGTTTATCAGACCGAGCGCGTACCGCTGTGCGCCTTGACCGTAACCACAACCCCCTTGAGCACGAGCGCAAAGACCCTCGCGGGTCTTGCCTGAATGAGATGACTCCGAGGACCTATCGGCTGAGAGGCATTTAGATTGGACGACTGGAGGCTCATAATAGACCCGCCGGGAGACGGCCCGGAGAACATGGCTACTGACGAGGCGCTCCTCGCCGGGGCCCTTGCCGGGGGGGTCTGCCATCCTACCTTGAGGGTTTACGGCTGGAGCGAGCCATATATATCCATAGGATGCCTCCAGGACCCGGCCCCCCTCGTACCGTCGGGGCTGCCCATCGTAAGGAGGCCGACGGGGGGGAGGGCGCTTATACACGACGTCGAGCTTACCTATTCCATCGTCGCCGGCTCTGTCGACACGGTATTTTCCGGCGGGATAATGGACGCCTACTCGAGGATAAGCGGATGCATCGCCGCTGCATTGAGGGACGTCGGGATAGGGGCGGAATTTTCGAGTGCCAGGGCGGGCTACGCGAAGACCCCGGCATGCTTCAACTCCTCTTCGCGCTACGAGTTGCTCGTTGGAGGCAGGAAGATTGCCGGGAGCGCCCAGAGGAGGCTCAAGGACCATTTCCTCCAGCACGGCTCCATACTCTTCGGGATAGACCGGGCCCTTAACGCGAGCGTCTTCTCAGAGGGCATGGTCGAAAAGATGACCTGCGTGAGCGATTTCAGTACCGTCGGCGTGGAGGAGTTCAGGACGGTTTTAATAAGGAGGATGTCCGAAGGCCTCGATGCCGTTTTTGCGCCAGGCGCCCTTACGGGCGCTGAAACGGAGCTCAAAGCGAGGCTCTTGAGGCTTAAGTACTCGAGGCGGGAGTGGAACCTTGAGACCGGGCGCAGTGCACCAGCCAACGACCGCGCGGCAGGCTTACAAGCGGGCCGCCCCGGTACTCCTTAAGGTCAATGGACGAAAGCCCTTCACTTAACAGTCCAGGTAGCAATGGCTCATAAGGACACAATACTCAAGAGGGCCCAGAAATACATCCAGAAGGGCAGCCTGGACAAGGCCATAGCCGAGTACAGGGCCGCCGCCGACCTCGACCCGAGGGACATCTCCATACGCTTGAGGATCGGCGAGCTCTACATAAAGCAGGGCCTCACCGAGGAGGCGATACGGGAGTACACGGAAGCCGCCAGGGCCAACGCGCGCCAGGGCTTTTACCTCAAGGCCATAGCCGTATACAAGCAGGTCCTCAAGTTCGACCCCTCCAACCTCGACGTCCACAGCAAGCTCGCAGACCTCTATACCAAGAAAAACCTCATAGCCGACGCCGTCGTCGAGTACAGATTCATACTCAACACCCTCGAGAAGAAGGGCATGACCGTGGAGGCCGTTGATCTCCTGAAGAAGATGATAGCCCTTGACCCGGAAAACACCGGCATAAGGCTCAAGCTCGCCGAGCTCTACAAGGACATCGGCTACGAAAAGGACGCGCTTAACCTTTACTCCGATATATTCGCAAAGCTCCTCTCCCGCGGCAACACAAAGCGGGCCGAAGAGGTTTACCGCGGGCTCCTTGGAGCTTATCCGAAGGAGCCGAGGATACTCAAGGGCCTCGCCGGCATCTGTAAAGAGAGGGGAGATAACGAAGGGTTCGTAAGATTCTCGGGACTCCTCCCGGGTGTCTACAGGGAGGCCGGGCAACTGGACGAGGCGAGGGAGGTCTACGAAGAAACCCCTGAGGGGGTAAAAGCCGAAGAAGAGAGAGCGCAAGCCGCCGGGGCACCGGAAGAGGTCCCGGAAGAAGAGAGGGGCGAAGAGACCCTGGAGGCTCAAGAGGCTACTGAGGAGAAGGTATCTGAAGGGGAGGAGGCTCGAGATATCCCGGAAGAGATGGAGGCCGAAGAAGGGGCGGATGAGGACCAGGGTAGAGAGGGCGTGGCTCTGAGCCCCCCTGCGGCAGAGGAGTCATCTGTCTCGGTCCCCAAGGAGGAGGCTGGCGGGTTCCACGAAGAAGTGCCGGAAGAAGGCGCCGGGGATGAGGCCGAAGAAGAGTCCACGAAAGGACCGGTCGAGGCCGTTGAAGACGAGTTTGAAGAGGATTACGCGGCCATAGACGAAGGCGAGATTGAGGTCAGCTTCGAGGGCTTCGAGGAGGCGGAAACCGAAGAGACGGCGGTTGGAGGGGAACCTCCCGATGAAATCGAAGATGCCTCGGCAAAACCGCAGGGGCCCGAGGACGACTACGAGGAGGTCGACTTCGACATACCCGGTCTCGATGATGCCGGGGGGGCCGGGGGGGCTGGCGGGGGCGGTGAGACAGGGGAGGACGTCGACAGTGGCGTCGCTTCCTTCGAGCCCGGCGTTACGGTAGAAGAGGTTGAGCCCAGGGTGACGGAGCCCGCGGGGCCTGGCTCCGAGGAGATGGAGGCCGTTGAAGAGTTAACTCCTCCAGAGCCTGAAGGGGAATTTTACCCCGAGGGGCCCGCCTCTCAAGCAGAGGCCGACGCAGGCGAAGAGGTAACGGCTGAAGAGGCCGGACCCATTGGCGAGGCCCCTGAGGTCGCCTCCCCGGATGGACCCGCGGAAGATACTGAGCCGGAAGTAGAGACCTGGTCTTCTGTCGAAGGGGCCGTCGTTGGAGAAGAGGCAACCGGAGAGGGCGAAGCCGAACAGGCGCCGGCTGAACAAGAGCCCGAGCCTGATATTGCGGAAACGCCACAACTACAGGAAGGGCCGGAAGAGATACGGATAGAGTCCTCCTTTGAGGCCCCGGGATTAACGGGAGAAGAGGCCACGGATACCGAAACCCCCACGCAGGTCGAGGTCGAAGCCGGCCCTTACGATGAAGAGTCGATAGGAGAGGCGGAAGGCGCTCCTCGGGGAGAAGACGAGGTCCTGGTCGAAGAGACGGCCCCTTCAGAGGAAGGGTTGACCGAGAGCGGGACCGGGTCAGTAGCTGAGGCCGTAGAGCCGGAGGAAGAAGAGATCGAGACCGGCCCGACCATGCTGGAGGACGCCCCAGGTGAAGATGTTCTGGACGAAGATGTTGGGGCACGTGATGCAGGTCGGGCCCCTGAAGAGGGACCGTCAATTGTCGAAGGGCTATTGACTGGAGAGGTGGAGGCACCGGTGGCGGCCGAACCCGCTGAGTCGGAGCCCGTCGATGTACCTGAAGATGAGACCGTAGAGGAAGAGGTCGTAGAGGAAATAGAGACGGCGGAAGCGCCCTGGGTTCCGTCTTCCCCCGAGCCCCCGGATGAAGACAGGCAAGGGCACTTCGAAGA
>DATEAM010000041.1:0-9458 GCA_035288385.1 Thermodesulfobacteriota bacterium | reverse complement strand
GAGAGGGTTCATCAAAGGTTCCGCAACAGGGAAGCATCAGGAATAAGCCGGGCACCTGTATGTAAAAAACCCTTTTTTTTGGAATAGATGAGGGTTACACTTTCTTCCTCAGGCTCCTTTATACCTGTTACAGGAATTTTTCCGGCCATGCTGTGACTACGGTTACAAAAGAAGAAAGGGCTGCTGGCTCGAATTGTAGAATAACAAAACAACATTAAAGCTTCATTAGAAATTTTCCCGGAAGCTTTTGACGGTGGAGGGAGGAAGCCTTTTTCGGGTTCAAAGAGCGGGCTCTTTAAGAGAAGGCGGGTCTTGAAATGAGGTAAAAAGCCTGTGGAAAATCAGTCTATTACAAAACTTGGTGGGCCGCACATGGCTCGAACCTGCGGCGCGCTGATTAAGAGGAATTAGAATGGTTTTTTGTAACCGATTTAGCGAAAAAATTGGCGCTGTTGTCCAATATTTTACACCCGCTGCTTCTTTTTCTGCCTCCCCGGCGGCTTTAATATGAATATCTTGTTCAGCTTCTATTCCTCGACGGTCACCTTCCCGTACATGATCTTGTGAATGAAGCAGATGTAGTAATATTCCCCGGGGGTATCGAACATGTGCTCCCAACTCTTGCCCGGCTCGACCCTCGGGGAGAAGAGCCCTCCCAGGCCGACGGATGTAAGGACCGAGGCAAGCAGGTGCGTTGTGTCGTCATTATTCACCCACCTGACGGTCTCGCCCTTTTTTATTATTATGTTATCTGGCGTAAAAATGTTATGTGCCTTTTCGGTGGAAATACTCTCAACGATATACACCCCGCCCTTGGGCTCCAGGCGCACGGGTGTCGAGAGCCTTGATTCAAAGATTCTTTTGTTTGCAGACTTAAGGAGCTCGACATCTCCGGTTACATCCCTGTACACGCTCGTCATGCGTTCGACGACATAAAACTGCGCCTCCCTTTCTTCCCTCCCGGTTTGGCTCCGAAGGGCCTCTTTTAAAAGCGCCTCCACTTCTGCAGGCACGCTATCAATGTTCTCCGTTATAAGGGAGAACATTTCCGCCTCGTTATGACTTTTTAGCGCTTCCGTGAACTTCTTTATGAATTTGGACTCGGAGTTTGCCTGTTCTAAAGGAGGCCCGTATTCATGAGCGGCGTACCCGGCAGGCGGGAAAAAAAGGACAGCGATTACGGTCATGGCGGAAAAGATTTTTTTTGCGTTCATACCGGACCCCCATATGCGGCTTTCTGTTTTTACGCCTTAAATCAACCTGGTGATTTTCTAATTCGGAATTGGAATAATCAGGGACAACACATCCCATTTAATTTCATCTTTCCTTCCTCGGTCTTCCTCTTGGTTTAGTTTTAAATATCCTATCAAGTTTTCGCTCCATCCTCAAAATGAAATTTTCGCTGCCCAGAGGGCGGCCGTCCCTTGTGCGATTTCTTATAAATTTTAAAATAGGGTCAGCGCCCATTTTTACCCCAATGTGAGAAACACCACCGAGAGGTTTCGCCTTTACACCATCAGGCCTTACCCTCTCTTACCATCATCTTCATCTTCTCAACGGCAGACAGGGCGTCGCCCCCGTACTGGTCGGCGCCTATCTTCTTTGAGAACTCCTCGGTGACTACCGCCCCGCCCACGATGGTCAAGGCCTTTATGCCGCGCTCCTTCAACTTCTTTATGACCCTGTCCATCTCCATCACCGTCGTCGTCATCAGGGCCGAGAGGCCCACGATGTCCACCTTGTTCTTTACGGCCTCCTCGATTATCCTTTCCGTGGGGACGTTCTTGCCGAGGTCTATCACCTCGAAGCCGTGGTTCTCAAGGAGGGTGGCAACTATGTTCTTGCCTATGTCGTGTATGTCCCCCTCTACCGTGGCAAGGAGGACCTTGCCGAGCTTGGGCCCGCCCCTGCCCTTTATCTCTCTTTTGAGCCTTTCGAAGGCCCTCTTCATAGTGTCCGCAGAGAGCATCACCTGGGGGAGAAAATACCTGTTGCAGGCGAAGAGTCTTCCCACCTCCTCGAGCCCCGGTACGAGGCCTTCGTTACTTACCTCCAGGGGGTCGAGCCCTTCTTTTAACGCCTGCTCCACGAGCGCCGTAACGTTCTCCTCGTCGCCCTCGATAATCGCCTTCCTGAGCCTGTCCCTTATCCCCTCGGGGGTCTTCCGCTCCTCGGCCGCGGGGGCCTCTTTAACAGCAGACTCCACGTGGAACCTCTTTATGAACCTCTCCGCCCTCAGGTCCTTTCCAGTAAGGACGAGGGATGCGTGGTAGGCGTCCATCATCTCGGTGTTCTTGGGGTTTATGATGGCGCAGTCGAGCCCGGCGGAGAGGGCCATGGTGAGAAAACCGGCGTTTATGACATCGCGCGCCGGAAGCCCGAAGCTTATGTTGCTCACCCCGAGGACCGTGGCAAGCCCGAGCTCTTCTTTTATGAGCCTTATGGCCTCGAGGGTGGCGAGCGCGCCCTTCGGGTCCGCGCTCACGGTCATGGCGAGGCAGTCGAATATGAGGTCCTCTTTCCTTACGCCCGCTTTAAGTGCGCGCTTTAGAATCTTTTCGGCTACCTTTAGCCTCCCTTCGGCGGTAGCCGGGATGCCCGTGTCGTCGAGGGTCAATGCAAGGAGCGCCCCGCCGTATTTCCTGGCAAGCGGAAGTATCTCTCTAAGCTTCTTCTCCTCTCCGCTTATGGAGTTTATGAGGGGCTTTCCGTCAACGGCCTTGAGGCCCGCCTCTATGGCCGCAGGGCTCGACGAGTCTATGACCACGGGTAGGCTCGAGTTCTCGTTTACCGTGAATATTGCCCTCCTCATCGCCACGGCCTCGTCTATCCCTGGCACCCCCACGTTCACGTCGAGGGCGTGGGCCCCGGCCTCGGCCTGCTCTCTCGCCTCCGTCCTCAACCGCGTGATCTTTCCCTCTTTGATCTCATCGGCGAATTTTTTCCTGCCCGTGGGGTTTATCCTCTCGCCTATTATTACAGGGGGTAATCCCCCGCCGAAGGTGACAAATGATGTCCTGCTCGAAAGGCCCGTAAAGAGGAGGGGCTTTCTTGCAACGGGTCTCGTAGATTTAAAGACCCCTGCGAACCTCTTTATATGCTCGGGGGTCGTGCCGCAGCACCCCCCCAGGACCCGCACACCCGCTTCTATGAGCCTTGGCACGTAGGCGGCCATCTCCTCGGGCGTGGCCGGGAAGACGGTCTCTCCTCCCTTCAGCACGGGAATCCCGGCGTTGGGCTGGGCCATGAGGGGAACGGTGGTCACACCCGCCATGTCGAGGAGGGCCTTGTAGATGCCCTCTATCCCGAGCGAGCAGTTGGCCCCGATGCACGCCGCCCCCAGAGACTCGGCCATGAGGGCGAAGGACTCGGGAGGCGTGCCCAATACAGTCCTCATCGTCTCGTCGAAGGTCATGGTGGCGGCCACCGGAAGCCCCGCCTCCCTTGCCGCGATTATGGCGGCCTTAACCTCCTTTATGTCCATCATCGTCTCGATGATGAAGAGGTCCGCGCCTCCATCCTTCAACGCCCGTGCCTGCTCTGAAAAGACCTCCACCGCCTCGTCGAAGCCAATCTCGCCCACGGGCTCTATAAAGGCCCCCGTTGGCCCCATGTCCCCGGCGACGAACCCTTCCTCTCCTGCGGCCTCTCTCGCGAGCCTCGCCGCGGAGACGTTTATCTCCCTGAGCCTGCCCTCGAGGTTATACTCCTTTAGCTTAATCCTGTTGGCGCCGAAGGTGTTCGTGGTGACCACGTCGGAGCCCGCCTCCCTGTAAGCGCGGTGGACCTTCCTTATCATCCCCGGCTCGGTGAGGTTAAGTTCGTCGGGACAGCCCCCGGGCTTGAGCCCGAGCCTCTGGAGCATGGTGCCCATGCCGCCGTCGAAGAGGATCGGTCTTTTTCTCAATTCTTTAAGGAAATCTCTCGACATCTAAAACTCCTTTATTGGAATATGGCCAATTTTATCTCTTTATGCCGCAGGTGGCAAGTGCCGGGGGGGAACCTTTCTGAAGAAAGGTTCCCACCCGGACCCCCTTTCCAAAGACTTTTGGCTATTTCTCTGTAGGCGGCCGCTTAGCAGGAAATAGCTAAAAGTTTTTGGAAGAGGTTTGGAGAAACCTTTTTTTCAAAAAGGTTTCTCCAAGAAGGGTGTCTGAGGGGAACTTTTTGAAAAAAGTTCCCCTCAGGTCTCAAAAACCGCGAAGGTTTTGCACTGGGACGGGTATTTCCTCTTCGGGTCTTCAATGTCCCTCGTTCCCTTGATGTTTATGAGCCTCTTCTTCGTCGTCTCTATGGCGAGGGAACCCGAGTCCATGCCTATCCAGCGCCTGCCGAGCTTTTCCGCGGCCACCAGGGTCGTGCCCGAGCCTGAGAAGCAGTCGAGCACGGTGTCTCCGGGGTTTGT
The DNA here is from genome assembly GCA_035288385.1 of Thermodesulfobacteriota bacterium. Taxonomy (GTDB): domain Bacteria; phylum Desulfobacterota; class GWC2-55-46; order GWC2-55-46; family JADFVP01; genus DATEAM01. The sequence goes on along the minus strand of DATEAM010000041.1, from coordinate 5,053 downwards.
GGAGGCGGCGATAATGCGGCCGAGGAGTGATTCGGGCTTCTGAGTGGGGTAGCCGGTCTTTTCTCCGGCAGGGATGTGCATGGCGTCGGGGATGTCGTCCCACACGTCGCCGACGAGCTTCTCCTCGATTATAAAACCCCCCTCTTCACGCAGGAAGTACTTTATCCTTATGCCGCCATTTCTCGTTTTATAGACTCTGCCCTCCTTTTCAAGCCCCCTTATGCTCTCGTCCGTATAGTCGCCGCGCGGCGAGGTCTTGAACCACCGTCCCAGATCGTCCTGCTTGAACCCACCCGCCCCCATGGGTATCCTTTTTTCAATGTATGTGGGGTTGAAGATATGGTCCTTTTTCCTGTAGAGGAGGATTATGTCGTGGTTTCTGGGGAACTGCCTCGAGACCGCCTTTGCCCCGCGTCCCCCGTAGCTCCAGATTATGTCGTTCAAAAAATTCTCCTCGCCGAAGACCTCGTCCATGACGGCCTTCATGTAGTGGGCCATCTTCCAGTCGAGGTGGATATAGATGGAGCCGTCGTCGGCGAGGAGATCTCTAAGGAGGACGAGCCTCTTTCTAAGGAACTCGATAAAGCCCGCCCCCGAGAGCCTGTCATCGTAGGCGTGCACTTCGCCCCTGGTCCTGAAGCCGAGACCCGTTGAAAAAGGGGGGTCTATGTAGACGAGGCGCACGGGACGCACGCCCTGGACGCCGCCGGGGTCAGCGTGGCCGGTCTTTCCGTCGAGGAGCGTTTTCAAGACCGGGAGGTTGTCGCCGTGGACGAGTATGTTCGTCAATTCCCCCGGCCCCCCGGCCCCCCCGGGGAAGACCCGGGGTTCCGTGAGCCTGGCGGGGGTTATCGAACCGAGGATATCCTCGGCGAGAACCTTACCCTCGTATCGGAGCTCTCGGTCGAGTCCTTTTTTATCGGGACGTCTTCCCAACAGCCTATCCTCTCTGAACTTTTATCCGTGGCCCTTAAGGCGCAGGTGGCTGTTATTATAACAATTAGGGGCGCAATAAAAAAACAATAAAAAAATCACTTGATTTGTAAGGGGCGATATAATACGTATATATATCCCCACCCCACCCAGTCTCGGGCCGCCGGTTAATCCCCGGGGGGCCGGGGGGCCGGGGGACAGGGGGCGGGCTGGACGGGGGCGTTGCCTATGAAACCTTACAGGCTCCATATATTCATCTGCCAGGGCAAGAGGTGCGACGCCAGGGGCTCTGAAGAGGTCCTTGACGAGTTCAAGGCGCGGATAAAGGGAAAGTTCGAGGACGTAAGGGTCTCGAGGACCGGGTGCGTCAAGGCCTGCAAGGAGACCGAGACCGAGGGAGAGTACAGCCCCGTTGTAGTAGTATACCCCCGGGGCGTGTGGTACAGGAACGTAGCTAAGGGCGACGTTCGCGAGATAGTTGAGCGCCATGTCAGGGGGGGAGAGGTCGTGGAGAGGCTCCTCCATTTTGACGCGAATTTCTTGTAAAAAATTTTTCGAGGAACCGCAATTATAAAAAGGTTCCCCCGGTTCCAAATACAACCATGAAGCCTTCTTTCAAATACAGCTTTATAGCGATACTGGCCTTCGTAGTCCTCCTCCTGCCCACGGCATCTTTTTCAGAGACGAAGAAGATAGCCGTGCTCCCGTGGAAGATAAACTCCGCCCAGAAGCTCGACTACCTCGGAAGCGCGATGGTGGACATGCTCGTCTCCCGCGTAGGGTCTGCGCGCGAGATGGAGGTGACCCGGCCCGACGTAATAAAGGACGCGCTCAAGGACTATGAGGAGATTACCGACTCCACGGCCTCGGACCTGGGAGCGAGGCTCGCCCTCGACTACGTACTTTACGGGAGCCTTACGGTCGTCGGGGAGTCGCTCAGCCTCGATGCGAACCTCCTCGACGTTAAAGAGGCGCGGGTGAGTACTTTCTATAAACAGGGCACGGGCCTCGATTCCGTGATAGGTATGGCCGACGGGCTCTCTTCCGAGATAATAGCCTCCTTCGAGCCCGGGCCGGCCCCCGTACCAGTGGAGATAAAGCCTGCGCCCGCCCCCCTCGCCACCCCCGCGCCCGTCCCGGCGCCACCCGTCGTGGAAGAGGCTCCCGGGGTGAGGCCCGCGGTTAAGGCCCCTGAAAAGGAGAAAGAGGAGTTTATAATAAAGTCCGATAAAGAAGATAAAGAAGTGGAAAAGTCCGATTTCTGGACGAGCGACCGCATCGACGGGCTCTTCCTCGCCATGACCGCAGCGGACCTCGACGGCGACGGGGCGAAGGAGCTCTTCCTCGTAAGGAGCACGGGGATTGTCATAGCGGATATAAAGGACAGGAATCTCAAGGTAAAAAAGGAGATAAAGACCGGCACCAGCGTGGACATCGTATCAGTGGACTCCGTGGACTCGGACAATAACGGCAAGCCCGAGGTCTACGTCTCCGGGGTCAGGAACGGGAGGGCCTACGGCTACGTCGTCGAGTTCATGGAAGGAGATTACAGGATTACCCTTGAGGGGATAAGGTGGCTTTTAAGGAGCATAGAAGTTGAGGGCATGGGGCGCTTGCTCGCCGGACAGGGTTTCAGGCTCCCCGATGCCTTCCACGGGGAGGTCCGGGTCTTCAAGAAGGGGGACTCGGAGATGGTGGACAACGGGCCTCTCGGAGTGGAACTGCCCACGGGGCTCGACCTCTACAGGTTCGAGGTCTTTAACTTCAACTCGAAGGAAAGGGGAGAGAAAAACCTCGTCGCCCTCGACGACAGGGGCTACCTGAGAGTCTACAGGAAGAACGCCGAGGACGGGTGGGATAGGACATGGAAGAGCAGGGACTACTACGGCGGCACTCTCAACTACATAGGCTTCGACGAGGGTCCCACCGTGGGGGACGGGCCGGAGCTGGTGGCTGTGGAGGGGAGTTTTGTTTACACGGACCTTGACGGCGACGGCGCCAACGAGGTCATAGTGAAGGTGAACGCCCCGGGCGGCGTCTTAGGACGCTACGCCAGGATAGTGAGGGCCGTTTCCTCGGGCTCTGTGGTGAGCCTCTCCTGGGACGGACAGTTCCTTAAGGAGAACTGGAGGACAAAGGGGGTGGACGGTTACATATCGGACTTTATCCTCGAAGACCTCGACGGGGACGGCGCTGTGGAGCTTGTGATGCTCGTTACCGAGGGCATGGGTATGTTGTCCCCAAACCCCAAGAGCTACATACTCTCTTACAAGTTGAAACCTTAAGAGCGCCCCGCCCCTCATGGTTCCGGACCGGGCGGGGTTAAAAAACCATTCCCAACTCCCGCGATTATAGTATAATATAACGCTAAACCCTTCCCATGAACGGCGGTGTAGCTCAGTTGGCAGAGCAGGGGTCTCATAAGCCCCGCGTCCGTGGTTCGACTCCACGCACCGCCACCAGTTACTTTCTTTTTAGGGAAAAAGAAAGTAACCAAAGAAAAACCGGTTTTAAAGGCACAGTTCAGCGCCCACCATCGAAAAAATAACCCTTCCGCCTCCCCCAATTATCTTTAAAATCAGATTGAGCGCTTTTACGCCGATCTGCCGCCCCGGTTCTGTAACTAAATTTTAGTTGCAAAATTTAAATTCCATGCTACGATAAAATATGGGCAAAGCCGAGAAGCTCTTGAGAAGGTTCCTTTCGAAGCCGAAGGACTTTACACTTGAAGAGCTTGAGAGGCTTTTAAGGGGATTCGGTTATCAGGAGGTCAAAACCGGGAAAACTTCAGGCTCAAGGGCGGCTTTTATAAATTACCGGACAAAGCATATTATAAGGTTACATAAGCCCCACCCGAGGCCTGGGCTTAAAAGATACCAGTTCGATTACATCGAAGAAGAATTGAGAAATAAGGGGGTAATAAAATGAAAGACGTATTGACATATAAAGGTTTCATAGGCTCGGTGCATTTTGACGCCGGGGACGAGGTTTTTCATGGGAAGATAGGGGGGATAAACGACCTTGTAGTGTTTGAGGGGGCAAATGTAAAGGAGCTTATAAAGGCATTCCATGAAGCGGTGGACGATTACGTCTCATTATGCACAGAAGCGGGTAAAGAGCCTTTGAAGTCGGCTAAAGGCAGCTTCAATATCCGCATATCCCCCGAGACACACAGAAAGGCCCTTGAAAAAGCCGCGCTCATGGGGATCTCTTTAAACCAGCTTGTCCAGAAGGCTATAGAGGAAGAGGTGGAGCATCAGTAAGCCCCGCGTCCGTGGTTCGACTCCACGCACCGCCACCAGTTACTTTCTTTTTAGGGAAAAAGAAAGTAACCAAAGAAAAACCGGTTTTAAAGGCACAGTTCAGCGCCCACCATCGAAAAATAAATCTGTCCCACTTCCTGCCCGGTCTCCATCACTTAACCAGCCACAAGACCTCTTTATAATTAAATAAAAGTCCTTCTTGACAGCGTCAGAGGCAGAATATACCATGTTTTGAACGGGTTAAAAAATGGCAAAATCAAAGACAATGGAAAGAAGCAAGGCGTCGGAGTCCAAGGCGGCCAGAAGACTCAAACCATCCGAGAAACTTTCTACCGCGGCGAAACTCTCCGATTTCTGCGTTGAACTCATGAAGGCCGGCAGGAAGGTAAAGCTTCGTGTCCTTAGAAAGAAGCCTTAAGGAAATCGGAAAGGCGCTGAACAGGCTAAGCGCTCGGGGAGTAATAAGAGGATACGCCCTTATAGGGGGGCTTGCCGTTTCCACATGGGGGCTTCCGAGAGGCACAAAGGACATAGACCTTCTTGTATCGCTTGAGGCGATAAAGAACTTGAAGGCCTTTCAGGAAGCCCTTGAAAAAGATGGTTTCAGTCCGAAACTTTACAGGGGCGGACCTTCTGACCCGGTGCCATTCCTTCTGAAGGTCGTTCATGAAGGTGTCCCTGTTGACATGCTCATTACGACTAAGAAATGGGAGGACGAGGCCGTAGAGAATTCTGTCGGCATGGATTTTCACGGCGTCAAAATACCGGTAATACCCGTAGAGTATCTGGTAGTTATGAAACTCAAGGCGGGCGGGCCGAGGGATATCCTGGATGTGGAGGAACTCCTTCAAATCGGC
>DATEAM010000040.1:0-6963 GCA_035288385.1 Thermodesulfobacteriota bacterium | reverse complement strand
TTCTGCTACAACTGCCACAGGAGAGAAGTCTACGGCGACGAGGATTACGTGGGCCCCGAGGCGGACTTCTCCAGGGTCCCCCATCCCGTGGACGGCCTCGGGGCGACCTCGCCCTTCTACCAGTCTGGCGTGGGCACGGGCAACGACTCCAATAAATTCCAGATACTCTGCCTCACCTGCCACGGCGGGAGCCACGACGCCACGGTAAACGTCATGAAGGGCGTTCACGGCAGTAACGCCGGTCCCGGGCCCGAGACGGGCTCCGACGACCTCGGCTACAGGATGATGAACGGCGCATGCGTCGAGTCCCACGTGGCGGCGAAGCCGAACCGCGGGGTGAAGATGTGGTTCAGGACGGTGGACCCCGTTACCGACACGGTGTGCAACAACAACTTCACGAGCTTCACCGGCAACGAGGCGATCTACAGGTGTAACAACGTAATCGACTGCTCCAACTGACACACAGCAGGGAATATCATTCAAAACCTTTAACGGCGGATATTTTAATGTCTCGACCCAAAGCCCATATCCGTTCCCTGTGCGGCCTCTTTACCGGGTCGCTCGTCGGCACCGCTCTTGTGTTGGCCCTTTTGGCGGTAACGGCCGTACCCTTTGCGGCTAAAACCCATGCGCAGCCGCCGGAGGAGGAGTACCCGGTTACAAACCCCCATGATTTTTCGAGGAAGGACTACTGCTCCTCCTGCCACGGCGAGGCCCCGCCCGCGCTGAGCTTCGACCCCGTGACGACCTGCACCAAGTGTCACATGGGCAACGTGGGCAACCACCCGGTCTCCCGCCACCCCATAGGCAAGGCCCCGAGGATAAATATCGCCGCCTATCTGCCCCTGAGCGAAGGGGGGCTCCTGGTCTGCTATACCTGTCACGACCAGCACAACACCTCGGGCCACCCGAGGATGCTCAGGGTGGAGTACCTGAGGCTTTGCGCGTCGTGTCACAGAGGTTATTGAGAAATTTATCGACAGGGAGGTTTTCAAGGTGAGATTCACATGGTCTAAACACGTCCCGACGGCCCTGGTGGCCGGCCTTTTGATAGCGGTCTTTGTATCGCCCCGGGTCTACGCCCAGGGTGACGTAACTGCCGAGACGGGGTTCCAGAAGTTAAAGCCCGCCGAGGATTACGGCACGGTAGTCATAGAGAGGAACACCAAAAACATCAAGACCGTAAACCCCGTGGTATTCCCCCACTGGGCGCACAGAAAGGGTTACACGTGCAAGGTCTGCCACACCGACCTCGGTTTCACCATGAAGGCCGGGGCTACCGACATAAAGCAGGCGGATATCGAGGCCGGCAGGTCATGCGGGGCGTGCCATAACGGCAAAGAGGCCTTCGGCCCCTTTGAGTGCATAAGGTGCCACTCCTGGGGCATCGAGGTCAAGGAGAACTTGAAGATTGGTGAATTCCTTAATGGGCTCCCGAAAGACGACTTCGGCAACAGGGTGAACTGGGTCAATGCGTTGAGGGAGGGCAATATCAAGCCCAAGGCGGACCTCGCAGGGAAGGAAGAGATGACGGTCCTTGACCTCGACATAGAGATCCCGGTATCGAAGTTCACGCCCCACCCTCCGGGGGTCGTATTCCCCCACAAGGCGCACACCGAACAGCTCTTCTGTTCGAGCTGCCATCCCGGGATATTCACACAGCAAAGGGGGGCGAACCCCGAGATGAACATGATGAGGATTATAGCAGGAAAGTACTGCGGCGAGTGCCACGGCCATGTGGCCTTCCCCCTCGAGGACTGCTTCAGGTGCCACTCAAAGCCCGCGCCCGTTCCGGAGTGGCTCAAAAAGGGCGGGGAGAAGGACGGCGATAAAGAGTGCGAGAAAAAATAGCGGGGGGGGCGGGGGGGGCGGCCTCCCGGGTCTTTAAAAGAGCCGACGGGGCCGCCTCCATCGCATGGTTTGACCCGGGCCCGCAGACCCTCGTGCGGGCCTTTTTTATTCCCGGGGCTTTTTTATTTTAGCGGTGACAATGTATTGGAGGTTTCCCCCCTCTTTATCCCCATCGCCTACCCTTGCCGTATTGCTCAACGTCTATAGGTGCCGTTCTCTCCCCACCTCCCTTGCCGGGCAACCAAGCCTTTGTAACGTGTACGAAAAAATGCTAATATCGGCTCATGGAGGTAATCACCACCCACACGAACGCGGACTTTGACACCCTCGCCTCGATGATAGCCGCCAAGAAGCTCTATCCAGGGGCGCGGCTCGTCTTTCCCGGTTCTCTCGAGAAGACGTTGAGGGAGGGGCTCGAGGAACTGAAGCTCCCCTATAAGTTCGAGAGGTTGAAGGAGATCGACCTCGAGGCTGTAAAGAGGCTCATCCTCGTCGACGTGAGGAGCCCGGCGCGTATCGGGAGGTTTTCCGAGATAGCCGGACGTCCTGGAGTGGAACTCCACATCTACGACCACCACCCGGCTACGGATACGGACCTCAAAGGCTCGGTAGAGGTCGTCCGGCCCTACGGCTCCACGACCACGGTGTTGACCCACGTCATACGCGAAAAGGGGCTCGACCTCACCGCCAGGGAGGCCACGATACTCATGGCCGGGATATACGAGGACACGGGGTTCCTCTCCTATCCATCCACGACGGAGAAGGATTTTGAGGCCGCGGCCTTTCTCCTCTCAAGGGGCGCCGAGTTGAGTGTCGTATCCGACCTCCTTAGACGGGAGCTCACACCCGACGAGGTCGCGCTCCTGAACGACTTCCTCCAGTCCGAGACCACCTACGCGGTAGGCGCCGTGGATGTGGTCTTCGCCGAGGGCTACCTCGAGAAGTACTCCGGCGACATCGCCGTACTCGCCCACAAGATAAGGGACATAGAGGGCATGGAGTGCCTCTTCATGCTCGTGGACTCGGGCGACAGGGTCCACGTGGTGGCCAGGAGCAGAACCCCCGAGGTGAACGTGGGGGAGGTCTTGAAGGAGGTAGGAGGTGGGGGACACCCGAACGCCGCCTCGGCTACCATGAAGGGGGTTACGATAATCCAGGCTCGGGAGGCTCTCCTCTCGGCCTTGAGGAAAAAGGTGGCGCCTCTAAAGACCGCCGAGGAGATCATGAGTTTCCCCGCCATCACCGTGGACCTGGGCATGAAGATAGAGGACGCGATAACGGTAATGAGAAGATACAACATAAACGCGGCCCCTGTGACCGAAAGGGGCGAGATCGCCGGGGTGATAACGCGCCAGGTGGTGGACAAGGCGCTCTATCACGGGCTCGGAGGCTCCCCGGTGAGCGACTACATGACCGTGGAGTTCGAGAGCGTGGGGCCCGAGACCTCGGTGGAGGAGATAAGGGAAAAGGTGGTGGGCCACGGCCAGAGGCTCTTGCCGGTAATAAAGAATAAAAAGGTGGCGGGGGTCATAACAAGGACGGACCTCATAAAGCTCCTTCAGGAGGAGCTGAGGGAAAGGCCCGGCGGCCGTGGGGCCGGGGGTCCGGCAAAGACGCGCCTACTCAGGAACGTGATGAAGGAGAGGCTCCCGGCGTGGCTCTTCGAGGTGCTCGTGGAGATGGGGGAGGTGGCCGACTCTCTGGGGTGCAGGGCCTACGTGGTGGGGGGGTTCGTGAGGGACCTGCTCCTTAGGCGTGAGAACCTCGACGTGGACATAGTCGTGGAAGGGGGGGACGGCATCGCCTTCGCCAGGGAGTTCGCCAGGTTGAGGGGCTTCCGTGTCCGCGCGCACACGAGGTTCAAGACCGCCGTGGTGATATTCCCCGACGGCTTCAAGGTAGACGTGGCCACCGCCAGGCTCGAGTACTATGAGAGGCCCGGGGCGCTGCCCACGATAGAGCAGAGCTCTTTAAAACTCGACCTCTACAGGAGGGACTTCATAATAAACACCCTCGCGGCGGCCTTGAACCCCAAAAAGTTCGGCTCCCTTATAGACTTCTTCGGCGCGCAAAAGGACATAAAGGACAGGAAGATCCGCGTCCTGCACAACTTGAGCTTCGTAGAGGACCCCACCAGGGCCCTAAGGGCCGTGAGGTTCGCGGAGAAGTTCGGCTTCAGGATAGAAAAACACACCCTTAACTTAATAAGGACCGCCGTAAGGCAGGACGCCTTCAAGGACCTCTCGGGCCCCAGGCTCCTGGATGAGCTCAAGAGCATACTCGATGAGGAGACGGCGGTTAAGGCGGTAAAGAGGCTCCACGAGCTCGGTCTTTTGAGGCTCGTTCACGGGGATATAGCCTGGGACGACGAAGCAGAGGCCCTTTTCGAGAGGGCCCGCGAGGCCCTTGCCTGGCACAGGCTCCTCTATACGAGGGAGAGCGCCGAGGGGTGGCTTACGTTGCTCCTCGCCCTCACCGACTCCCTTTCGGAGAAAGAGCTCAAGAGGCTTAAAAAGAGGCTCGCCATCGTCGGGAAAAAACCGTCATCCATAATAGAGGCGAGGGCAACGGGCCGCGAGGTCCTTAAAAAGCTCAAGGCGGGCAGGGCCCGCAAGAACTCCGAGGTCTACGAGCTCCTCAAACCCCTTCCCATCGAGACGGTCATCTACCTCATGGCCAGGGCCGAGACCGAGGAGGTGAAGAAGACCTTTTCCAACTACATGACAAGGCTTAAATACACGGAAACGCTCCTGAAGGGCGACGACCTGAAGGCCATGGGCGTAAGAGAGGGCCCCAGGATGGGCGAGATATTGAGAGGGCTCCTCCACGAGAGGCTCGACGGGAGGTTGAAGACGAGGCAGGACGAGGTCCGGTTCGTGAAAAAGCGCCTCAAGGCGAAGGACGGTAAGGCGAGGGGCGGCATCGCGAAGGCCAAATGACCCGGGCAGGCCCGGACCGGGCGTAAGGTAATCCTGTGGGCAGCTCAAAAGAAGTTTTTTCGTTCGCGAAGGTCCCCCCCAGTCTAACGAGGACAGGCGCCGCCCAGGGCCCCGGCCGGGTTCTTGTCTCGCAAGGCCCGCCCTTTTCCCTTAAACACCTTGACAAAGAGCCTGTTATTTTAATAGAATCAAACATTACACAACCGAGGCCCCTTAAGCAAATGGGGCTTACCCCGGCTTGAGGTCTCGGCCTTTTGCCTGAGGGGCCCATAGCTCAGTTGGAAGAGCCACCGGCTCATAACCGGTTGGTCCCAGGTTCGAGTCCTGGTGGGCCCACCATATCTTAACTACCGGAGGAGTTTTGTCCAGCCCCGTCATAAAGATTCTCGAACAGGTGCAGAGGATAGACCTTGAGATAAGCTCGATGGAGGAAGAGGAGAAAGGGTATCAGGCCAGGATCGAGGCCCTTGGCTCGGAGCTTGGAGAGGTTACCGAGGAGATAGGCAGATTCGACGCCGAAGTGGAAGAGCTCAGGGGCCTTGTCCGCGGCGTCGAGGAGCGCGTAAGGGAGAGCACGGAGAAGGTAAAAAAGGACGAGGTCCGGCTCGGCGCCATCAAGAACGACAGGGAAATGAAGGCGTTAAGCAAGGGCATAAACACGACCAACAAGGCGAAGAGGCAGGCCGAGAGGGAACTGGAGGAGCTGAACTCGAAGCTCACGGACAAGAAGGTGACGAGGGAGGCCCGTCTTCTCGATGCCGACAAGAAGAGGTCCGAGATGGAGACCCTCACGGGAGAGCTCAAGGCGAAAAGGGCCTCATGGCAGGACGATGTCAGGGAGAGGGCGAAGGAGAGGGACGAGCTCAAGGCCTCTTTGAGCCCGGAGGTCGTCTCCAGGTACGAGACCATAAAAGGCAAGAGGGGGGGCAGGGCCGTGGTGCTCGTAAGAGACGAGGCCTGCCAGGGCTGCTACATGAAGATACCCCCCCAGGTCTACATACAGCTTAAGCGCGGCGAAAGCGGCCTCATGTCGTGCCCCCACTGCCACCGTATCCTCTACGTAGAGGAACAGGTCCAACCCGAAGCGATTTAGCCATGAGAGGCAGGGTCCCACCCACTACCGAAAGATTCCTCGAAGAACTCTCCCGAACACTCGACATCGAAAAGACCATGGATAAGCTCGGCATCTCAAGAGACGAGGCGAGGTCCATGCTGAGGGGGCTCCTCGGCCGTGGCGAAAAGAGCGCGGGTGGATCCGCCTACGAGCTCTACGTCGACGGCGCCTCGCGCGGAAACCCAGGGGCCTCCGGGGCCGGGGCCGTGATAAAGGACCCGGAGGGCAACGTCGTGAAAACCCTGAAACTCTACCTCGGGGTCCAGACGAACAACAGGGCCGAGTACAACGCCCTCATACTCGGCCTCGAGGAGGCCAGAGCCATGGGCCTTAAGATGCTCAAGGTCTTTGCCGACTCGGAGCTCATGGTAAAACAGCTAAACGGCGAGTACGCGGTGAGGAACAAGGACTTGAAGCCCCTGTTCGACAGGGTGAACACCCTCCTCCACGGACTCGAAAAGGCGAGCATAAAGCATATCCCGAGGGGGGAGAACACCCTCGCGGACGGTCTCGCCAACGACGCGATAGACTCCCTGGGAGATTGATTCTTCCGCGCAAATATCTTATCATATATAGAGGAGGATGCCGGGCGGCCGCTGTCGGCCTTTTTAAGGCCGGTGGAGGAAAGTCCGGACACCATAGGGCAGGGAGGTCGCTAACGGCGACCGGGGGCGACCCCAGGGTAAGGGCCACAGAAAAGATACCGCCCTTCGAGGAGTTTTCCTCGAAGGGTAAGGGTGAAAAGGTGGGGTAAGAGCCCACCAGCCCGCCGGGTGACCGGCGGGGCTCGGTAACCCCCTCCCGGTGCAAGGCCGAATAGGTTCCGCATCAAGGACGGCCCGTCCTTTTTCCCTCCGGGGAAGGGCGGAACGGGTTGGCTGCTCGAGGCCCGTGGCAACACGGGTCCCAGATGAATGGTCGCCGCCCCGTTTTACGGGGTTACAGAATCCGGCTTACGGCATCCTCCTTTTGGGGAAAACCTTTCTGTAGAAAGGTTTTCCCCAAACCCTTTTCCAAAGACTTTCGGCTGCCCCCTCGGGACAAATAGCTAAAAGTTTT
>DATEAM010000039.1:0-9780 GCA_035288385.1 Thermodesulfobacteriota bacterium | reverse complement strand
GTTTGTCGAAGTAACCGACCTTCTTTTTGCCAAGATACAGGTCAAAACGATAAATGCCGCGCTTAAAATCTATGACAGGGTCGACATCGAGGCTATCCTGAATCTTTTTCATCTCTTCTTCGGTCAGGGGGTATTTTATGGTTATGGTTTGTCCGATATAATCATTAATCGGGTCCTTGCGGTAAGCCGATGGGAAATTGCCTTTGGACCACTCTAATTCGTGGGGGGAGTCAATCACCTCGAAGTGCAGATGGAACCCTCCCCGGTCTTCCTCGTCAATCCCCCTTCTCGCACCCGCATAAAACTCCTTTGTCCCGCTGTTGCCTGATTTTCCGATTACCTTTCCCTTTTTGACTTCCTGGCCTTTGCGCACAATCAGGACATCGAGGTGCGCTGAGAGGGTGTATATGTGCCGCCTTCCTTTCTTGTCTTCATCCTTCAGCCCTTCATAGGGAGTGTGATTGATGATGACGGTATTCCCGTAACGCGTCCTTTCCTCGCTCCCCTCTATCATGTCGGAAAAGACGACCAACCCGTCTTCGGTCGCAAAGACATCACTCCCCCAGTTGGCCTTGTAATCTTCCCCTTTATGAGGACCGTACCATCTCTCGGCGCCGTACCTACCGTGGCCCATCGTGCGATCCGCCTTGGTTGGATTCTCCGGCTTAAGTACTATCGTTCTTGGCATCCGTCCACCTCTGCTACTCTTCTTTAAGGTCGATTACGAACAGGTCATATTGATAGGTGTAAAATCTGCCTTCCGGCTCTGGCGGCAATTTGCCCCGCCTGATGGCTATCCATCTTCCGTCCGGAGAGATTCCGATTAGATCAATGCCAATGTAGATTTCGTTATTATACCGCGTATCCGCTATGCATTCGGCGACAGTCTCCCGGCGCTTGACGCGACGTATGCAGTTGTCCTCCTCCCTTTTGAAGATGATATCTTCGTTGGGCAGGAGGTCGAGAGAGAGAATATTTTCGTCGTCTTCTTCCTCTTCGATTCCACCCGTTAAGTCGCAAATCAAATCCCTGTGTTTGATCTTGCAGCGAAAGAAGTTATATATGCTCCTTGAATAGTCGCCCACCGGGTAATCTTTCACGGCAACGAAATGGAGCACGTTGCTTTCATCCACGGCTGCAAGGGAAACATTGGTCCCTGGCCCCGACCTGAGCATGTCCAGACTGAATTCCTTCGACCACCTCTCTTTGCCGAAGAATTCGACGCCGAGGCTGGCGCCAGCATTCCATACCTCCATTACTATACCCGAAGAATCGGGAAGCCAGTATTCATTATAATATGTCCACTCGTTCGTAAGCCACACAGTCTCCCATTTTGGCTTAGGCATCTCTATGGCTGAGTCGTGCCTGTTTCCGAGTAAAACCCTTGTTCCGTCTGGCGATACCAGACTTCCGCTGTCATCACGCACCACCGCGAATCTCTGCCGTGCGCCGGTGCTTATCTCGTAGCGATATAGATCCATCACAAAGCCGTGCCATCCGGGGCCTTCATCAACGATATTCTCAGGTAGCCTGCCCTGCGTATCCTTATATATCCGCGCACTGTCTCTATCCTCGTATATAACCCATTTCCCGTCAGGGGTACAATTTCTGGGGTAATCCGTGCTTTTTGTGCTTATGGTTACTCTGTTCTCGTCCAGACCCACCCATACAGTGCCGAATTCACCACCGTATGCTAAAAGCGCGGTATTTCCACACCACATGAGGGAATAAGGCAACCCTCCGCCGATATCCCTTGCAACGAGTATCTCTTTTTCTCCTCTGATTTTCATGGGCGTGTTTGCCGAAAAGGGGTTACCAGCACAGCCGTTGAGGGCGACAGGGGAAAAGAACATACAGGACAAAAAAATTCCGAAAAAGAATTTATTGGCATACGAGACTTTCATACTTTCCCTCAATCCCCCAATGCCCTGGGTTCCTTATGGAATCGATTCCGATTATACCAAGAAAGGGCGGATGCACAAATCTTATATAATGTAGTGTATTTTTTCTACCACTTATTTTGTATCCTGCTGTTTCCCAAGCGAAAACAGGCATAATTTATTCAACCTCTTGAGGCAACCGCACTTGAAGGAGAACTCGGAATAACGAGGGCAAGGGTTAGCAAAGCGATGGGGCTTCTGTGGGAATAATTAGCCTTGTAGTTGGGTTGAAGGAAGCGAAACCCAACAATTTTTTTAGTATATTTGTTGGGTTACGCTCCGCTAACCCAACCTACGGGGCCGGACCGAGGTTTTTTCATAAAAATCAATTGTCTCCTTAACGTCCTCGACCATGGGGTTAGGAGTGAGCTTTTTCAGCTCCATTTATTCACCCCCTCGATCACTTGAACCTTTTATCGGCTTTCGTTTCACTGACCACCGCTTCCTTCCCTGCAAGCCATCCCCTGCGCTCCGCCTTTCGCATGTCGAATTCAGGGACATAGGGCTTTATGTCGAGTAGTGGCGTCCCGTCAACGATATCAACGTCCTCTATATCAAGCACCCGGCCCTCGACCTTCACAAGCCTGACCACGGAAAAACCGATGGGGTTCGGGCGCCGAGGCGCCCTCGTGGAGAATAGACCGCGAAGCCTTTCGTCGAGGAAGGGTTTTACCTCGAGCGAGTAGCCGGTGGAGAGATGGAAGTGATAAATCAGTATGATGTGCGAAAAACCATCCAGGTCCTTAAGGCCCCCGACATAGGCCGGCTCCATCTCCACCTTTCCCCTGACGCCCAGGGCGTATGTGGGTTGTATCGGCGTGCCCTCGATGTCCTTAAAGGGAGAGCGGATTACGCCTATGGGCCTGTATACTATCTCCTCCATATCAGGGCCTCTGTTGCCTGGACGGGGAAAAAAACCTCTTACTCGGAGTACCCCTTCCTGTAGCCGTTCGTTATGGGCATCCTCCTGTCCTTGCCGAGGGCCCGCGGGGTTATCTTTATGCCGGGGGGGGCCTGGCGGCGCTTGTACTCGCTCAGGTCCACCATCCTGATGACCTTCTTTACGACCCTCGCGGGAAAACCCATCTCCACGATCTCATCAAGGCCCTTGTCCTCCTCCACGTAGGCCTTGAGTATCCTGTCCAGTACGTCATAGGGGGGTAGGACGTCCTGGTCCGTCTGGTCCGCCTTGAGCTCCGCCGTTGGGGCCTTGGTGAGGACCCTTGCCGGTATGAGATCGCTGCCGGCGTTTTCGTTTATCCACGAGGCGACCTCGTACTCGAGGGTCTTTGGCAGGTCCTTTATCACGGCGAACCCCCCGGCCATGTCCCCGTAGAGGGTGGCGTAGCCCACGCTCATCTCGCTCTTGTTCCCCGTGGTCAGCACGAGCCAGCCGAACTTGTTACTTAGCGCCATAAGGATGTTCCCGCGGACCCGCGCCTGGAGGTTCTCTTCCGTGGTGTCGGGCTTTCTGCCCCTGAAGACGGGTTTGAGCATCTCTAAGTACCTCTCGAAGGTCTCGTCCATGGGCACGGTTAACATCTCTATGCCGAGGTTTTTGGCCGTAGCCTCGGCGTCCTCTTTACTCTCCACCGAGGTATACCTCGAGGGCATGAATACGGCCGTTATGTTCCCGGCCCCAAGGGCCTCGGCCGCTATCGCCGCCACGACGGCGGAGTCTATTCCGCCGCTCAGGCCGATGACCGCGTGGGTGAAGCCGTTCTTCTTCACGTAGTCCCTCGTGCCGAGCACGAGCCCCCTGAAGACCTCCTCCCTGACGTCAAGCGGCCTTACGTCCCTCGGCGGGAGCCTTTTCTTCTTTTTCTTCTTCCTCCTTACGGCAAGTTCTATCTCCCTAAGGCCCTCTATCGGAGTCCTCAGCTTCTCCTCCCTCCTCCTCGTGTCGTGTAGCCGGGCCATGAAGGTGGCGTCGATGTTCAGGTCGGCAACGATGAGGTCCTCTTCGAAGGCCTTTCCCCTGGCCATCACCACGCCCCGCTCGCTTATGACCATGCCCTGGCCGTCGAAGAGGAGTTCGTCCTGCCCCCCGTACATGTTGTTGTAAGCGATTATCACCTCGTTATCGAGGGCGCGCGTAACGAGCATCTCCTCCCTTACGAGGGCCTTGCCTATATGGTATGGGGAGGCGTTTATGTTGACCACAACCTGCGCCCCGGCAAGGGCCTGAACTCTGGCCGGCCCCTCGGGGTACCAGATGTCCTCGCATATCCCGACCCCGACCTTCACGCCGTTAAGGGTGAAGTTCAACGCCTCTGTGCCCGCCTGAAAATACCTCTGCTCGTCGAAGACCCCGTAGTTGGGCAGATACATCTTGTGGTAGACGTCTACCACCTGGCCTGCGTGGATTATCGCCGCGGCGTTATATATGTCCTCCCTGCGGTCTACAAAGCCCACCACCGCCGTGATGCCCCGGACCTTTTTGCTGAGGTCTTTAAGAGCCCGGATGTTGTCGTCTATGAACCTCGGTTTCAAGAGAAGGTCCTCGGGGGGATAACCCGTGAGGGCGAGCTCGGGGAAGATTACAAGGTCTGAGTCAAGGGCCTTCGCCCGCTTCACGAAGGAGAGTATAAGGGCGGCGTTGGCGGATAAATCCCCCACAAAGGGGTTGATCTGGGCCATCGCTATCCTCAATGCACGCATGGCTTGAGATTACCAGAAACCCCGCTTGAGGTAAAGAGCCTTGAGGGGAACTTTTTGTAAAAAGTTCCCCTCAAACTCCCTTCAAAAACTTTGAGCTATCTTGAGGAGGGAGACCCCCAGGGAGATGAAATTCGCGCAAGAGGGGGTCTCCCTCCTCAAGATAAATAGCCAAAAGTCTTTGGAAGGGGGGTTTGGGGGGGAACCTTTCTTCAGAAAGGTTCCCCCTCAAGCCCTCCACCTCAGGACGGGTTCTCTGGCGGCGCGGGTCTCGTCGACCCTTTTGACTTTTGTGTTCCGGGGGGCGTTCTTTAGGAGCTCGGGGGAGGTCCGGGCCTCTTCGGCGATGTTTTTCATGCTCCAGATGAACCTGTCGATGGTCTCGAGGGATTCTGTCTCCGTGGGCTCAATCATTATGGCCCCTGGCACCACGAGGGGGAAGTAGATGGTGGGGGGGTGGATGCCGTAGTCTATGAGCCTCTTGGCCATGTCCATGGTGGTCACGCCATGTTCCTGCTGGAGCCTGTCCGAGAAGACGCACTCGTGCATGCAGGGCCTGTCGTCGAAGGCGAGCTGGAAGGTGTCCTTGAGTTTTTCCTTTATATAGTTGGCGTTCAGTATGGCGGCCTCGCTCGCCTTCCTCAGGCCCTCTCCTCCCATCCTCCTTATGTAGGAGTACGCCCTTACCATGATGGAGAAGTTCCCGTAGAAGGCCTTCATCCTGCCGATGGACCTGGGCCTCAAGTAGTCAAAGGAGTAGACCTCGCCGGTCTTTTTTATCCTTGGTTTCGGCAGGTAGGGTTCGAGGACTTTTTTCACGCCCACGGGGCCGCTTCCAGGCCCTCCCCCTCCGTGGGGCGTAGAGAAGGTCTTGTGGAGGTTGAACTGGACCACGTCCACGCCCATCTCCCCGAGCTTGGCTATCCCCATGAGGGCGTTCATGTTCGCGCCGTCGCAGAAGATGAGCCCGCCGTGGTCGTGGACCACGTCGGTTATCTCTTTTATGTTCGTCTCGAAGAGCCCGAGGGTGTTGGGGTTGGTGAGCATGAGGGCGGCCACCTCGTCGTCCATTACCTCCTTTACGGCGCTGGCCGTAAGGACCCCCTCCTTTCCGGACTTGACCGTCACCACCTTGAAGCCGGCGAGGTGCGCGCTCGCGGGGTTCGTCCCGTGGGCCGTATCCGGGATGATGACCTTCTTCCTGGGGCTCCCCTTTTCCCTGAAATATTCGGCTATCATGAGGAGGGCGCAGAGCTCGCCGTGGGCCCCGGCGGAGGGCTGCAGCGTTACGGCGTCCATGCCGCTTATCTCTGAAAGATAACCCTCGAGCCCGTACATGAGCTCAAGGGCCCCCTGAATGAGCCCCTCCGGCTGGTATGGATGGAGCCCCGTAAACCCCGGAAGGCGCGCGATCTCCTCGTTTACCTTTGGGTTGTACTTCATGGTGCAGGACCCGAGGGGGTAGAATCCCGTGTCGATGCCGAAGTTCCACTGCGAGAGCCTCGTATAGTGCCTGACGGTCTCCATCTCCGAGACCTCGGGGAAGCCGTCCATCGCGTCGTCCGGGGGGCGCAGGAACCTTTTCGGTATCACCTCCTCGGGCTTTGGGCCGGCTACACCGGGCCTTGCCGGCTCCACGCCGGGCCTTCCTTTAGAGGACTCCTTGAATATGAGGGGCTCTTCCATCTGAAGACCCCTTGTGCCTTCTGCTTTCATCTCTATCGTCTCTTTCAACATTTTTTCCGGGGGGAACCTTTCTGCCGGGGGGAACCTTTCTGTAGAAAGGTTCCCCCCGGACCCCCTTCCAAAGACTTTTGGTTATTTATCTTGAGGAGGCAGCCCCCTCTTGCGTGAATCTCATCTCACGGGGGGGGTGGCCTCCTCAGGATAGCTAAAAGTTTTTGAAGGGAGTTTGAGGGAAACTTTTTTCAAAAAGTTTCCCTCAACTCCGCGGCGAACCTGTCGATATCCTCCGGGAGGTTCATCTCGGTAGCCGTTACGAGTATATGGTTCTTAAGCTCGGGGTAGAACCTCTTTAGGGCAAGGCCCCCGATGATCTTCTTTTCGAGGAGCCTTGAGAGCACCCTCTCCGGGTCGCCGTCTATCCTTATCGTAAACTCGTTAAAGACGGGCGAGGCGAATCCCTGGGCCACGCCCTCTATGGAGAGGAGTTTTTTCCTGAGGTAATAGGCCCTCGAGAGGTTGGTCCTGGCGAGCTTTTTTATCCCGCGGAGCCCCAGGCTTACGAGATGGACGGCGGCGGCAAGGGCGCAAAGGCCCTGGTTCGTGCAGATGTTCGAGGTCGCCCTCTCCCTCCTTATGTGCTGCTCTCTAGTTGCGAAGGTGAGGCAATATGCCCTCCTTCCCTCTCTGTCCACGGTCTGGCCGACGATCCTGCCGGGCATCTGGCGGAGGTATTCTTCCCTGGTGGCCATGAAGCCGAGATAGGGTCCGCCGAGGTTAAGGGGGTTTCCGAAGGACTGGTTCTCGCCGACGACTATGTCGGCTCCGAGACGGCCCGGGGGGTTGAGTAAGGCGAGGGAGACGGGCTCGGTCACGGCGACTATGAGGATGACTCCCTTCTTTTTCAGGACCCCTGAGAGTTCCTCAACGTCCTCTATGCAGCCGAAGAAGTTCGGGTGCTGGACTACGAGGCAGGCCGTGTCATCGGTGCATGCCGCCTCCACCGCCCCTGGTAGAGTTACCCCTGCCTCCGTGCAGTACATGACCTCTGAGACACTGTCCCTCGCGCCCTTGAGATAGGTCCCGACCGTCTCCCTGTACTCGGGGTGGAGCGCCGAGCTAAGGAGGACGCCGTCCCTCCGGGTTATGCGCCTCGCCATGAGGACCGCCTCGGCCACGGCCGAGGCGCCGTCGTATAGCGAGGCATTGGATACGTCCATGCCCGTAAGCTGGCAGACGAGGGTCTGGTACTCGAATATCGCCTGGAGCGTGCCCTGGCTCACCTCGGGCTGGTATGGGGTGTAGGCCGTGTAAAACTCCGACCTCGATATGACGCTCTCTACTGTGGAGGGGATGTAGTGGTTGTATGAGCCGGCCCCGAGGAAGCTCGAAAGGTCCTCGACGGTGGAGTTCCTCGAACTCATGGCCTTGAGAGCCTTCTTGAGCCCCTGTTCGCTCAAGCCCCGGGGGAGGTCGAGGCCCTTTTTGAGCCTTAAAGCGGCCGGCACGGTGGAGAGCAACTCCTCGATGCTCTCCGCGCCGACCACCTTAAGGGCCTCTTCGATGTCTCTATCGGTATGCGGTACGTACGGCACGGAACCCTATTTCTCTTCCTCTATGAAACGCTGGTATTCTTCGGCGGTGATGAGGTCCCCCAGGTCGTCGGGACTTCCGACCTCGATCCTTATCATCCATGCGTCGCCGTATGGGTCTTCGTTTATCGCCTCGGGGCTTTCTATTACAGCATCGTTGACCTCGACGACGCTGCCCGAGACGGGAGAGTAGAGGTCCGAGACGGCCTTTACGGACTCGACGACACCGAAGGGCTCGTTCTTTGTGACCGTGGCGCCTTCCTGGGGGAGCTCCACGTAGACCACGTCCCCGAGAGAGTCCTGGGCGTAATCGGTAATACCCACCGTAGCGATGTCGTCCTCGACCTTAATCCACTCGTGCTCCCTGGTGTACTTAAGGTCCTTCGGGAAATCCATAATGTATTTCTCCTTTCAGTGATTAATTATCCGATGTTTTTCAGACGGTCTTTTCAAATAGCTTCCTTCTGTAAAAAGGCGTCTTCCTGACCCTTGCCCTTACGGCCCTCTTCCTTATGATCACCTCTATTTCCGTGCCCGGCGTCTTTGCCCCGGGGATAACGTACGCCATGCCAATCCCCTTTTTAAGGACCGGGGAAAGGGTGCCGCTCGTGACAAAACCCGCCTTCGTGCCTTTAAGGTTTATCTCGTATCCGGCCCTCGGCACCCCCGCCTCGAGGAGCTCGAATCCAACGAGGGTCTTTTCCACCCCTTTGAGGGCCTGGGCCTCTATGGCCCCTTTTCCTATGAAGTCGGGTTTATCAAGGCTTACGAATCTATTAAGCCCGGCTTCTATGGGGGTGGTCTCGTCCGTAAGCTCGTGCCCGTAGAGGGGGTATCCCATCTCGAGCCTCAGTGTGTCTCTGGCGCCGAGCCCCACCGGGAGCATTCCGAACCTGGCCCCCGAGTCCATAACCGCCTTCCAGACCCCGGGTGCGTCCTTGGGGTCGATATATACCTCGAAGCCGTCCTCGCCGGTATAGCCTGTCCTCGATACCACGGCCTCTGCCCCCTTTATCTTCGCCTCCACGAAGTGGAAGCCCTTTATCGAGGCCGGCTCCATCTCCATAAGGGGTCTCATGACCTCGACTGAAGAGGGCCCCTGTACGGCGAGCATGGCGAACTCGCCGCTGCGGTCAATGACCGAGGCGGCGGGGACCTGCCCTCGCATCCACTCGAAGACCTTTTGGGTGTTCGAGGCGTTCGCGATGAACAGGAACCGCTCTCTCGAAAAGCGGTATACTATGCAGTCGTCGACTACCCCGCCGTCGGGGCGGCAAAGGAGCGTGTACTGGCACCCTCCGTCGCCTATGCGCCCCATGTCGTTGGTTATGAGCCTCTGTACTGCATCGAGGGCGCCGGGCCCGGCGACTTCCACCTCGCCCATGTGGCTCACGTCGAAGAGCCCGCAGGAGGTCCTTACCCTCAGGTGCTCCTCGATGACCCCGGAATACTCAACGGGCATCAGCCAGCCGGCAAAATCAACGAACTTCGCCTTGAGAGACCTGTGTATCTCGTATAACGGGGTTCTTTTCGGTTCCAATATCTTACTGGAAAATTTAGAATATAATAGAGCCTTGAAGTCAGAGATTTGAATTATTACCAAAAGGCGAAAAAATGTCAAAGGAAAAATCCCCTGCCGCTGGTTTTAGGTCCTGCTCCAGGGACACTGGCCTTTCCATTCGGCAAGACCTCTGGCGGGAAGGTCCCGGCCTATGCTTTAACCCTCTGTAATCTCAAGATATTTAGAGGTCGCCATGGTGAAATTCCGCGAGGGAAAAGAGGTCCTCGCCCCGGAAAAAAGGCTCATAATGGCAGCGGGCGGGGCCACGGCGCGAGAGGATTTAAAGCCAAAAGTTTTTGAAAGGGGTTTGGGGAAAACTTTTTACAAAAAGTTTTCCCCAAAAAAA
>DATEAM010000038.1:0-7975 GCA_035288385.1 Thermodesulfobacteriota bacterium | reverse complement strand
CGGGGGGACCTTTCTTACAGATTGTGTCCCCCCCGAAACCCCCTTTCCAAAAACTTTTATGCTTGTCTTTCAAAGGGGGTTCTCAACGGGAAATATCCAAAGTTTTTGAAAGGAGTCTGAGGAAAACTTTTTTCAAAAAGTTTTCCTCAGTAGAAGGAGGAAGCAGATGTTTAAGAGTCAGGCACCGCCTGATTACCTTGCCACGATAGACAAGGAAAAGTGCATAAGGTGCAAGCGCTGCATCCAGAACTGCGGCTGGGGCGTCTACTCCTGGGGCGGGGACAAGGTGCTTATAGACACCTCCAAGTGCGTCAAGTGCCTGAGGTGCTACCACTACTGCCCCGAGGAGGCCATACAGATACTCGACAACCTTGTCAAATTCAAGACCAACGCGTACTGGGGCTACAACAACATAAGGAACATAAAGAGGCAGGCCGAGACGGGCGGGATCCCGCTATCCGGCATGGGAAGCGATCTTCCCTACACCATACTCTTCGACCACCTCCTTATAGACGCATGCCAGGTCACGAACCCCTCCATAGACCCCTTGAGGGAACCGATGGAGTTGAGGACCTTTCTCGGCAAGAAGCCCTCGAGGCTCGAGTTCACAAGGGACGGTAACGGAAGACTGAAGCTCACAACGAAGATGCCGCCCCAGATAAAGCTCGAGCTCCCGGTGATCTTCTCGCCCATGAGCTACGGCTCCATAAGCTTGAACGCCCAGAAGGTCCTCGCTTTAGCCGCCAAGGAGTGCGGCATAGTCATGAACACCGGCGAGGGGGGGCTTCACGAGGACCTGCTCCCGTACAGGAAAAACATAATCGTGCAGGTCGCCTCCGGGAGGTTCGGCGTGAACCCGGACTACCTGAACGCCGGGGTGGCCGTGGAGATAAAGATAGGCCAGGGCGCCAAGCCCGGCATAGGCGGACACCTGCCCGGCGAGAAGATACCTCTCCAGGTCGCCAGGGCCAGGATGATACCCGTCGGTACAGACGCCATCAGTCCAGCCCCGCAGCACGACATATACTCCATAGAGGACTTGAGGCAGCTCATATACGCGATAAAAGAGGCGACCGACTACAAGCCCGTCTCCGTAAAGATAGCGGCGGTCCATAACGTGGCCGCCATAGCCTCGGGTATAGTCAGGGCCGGGGCCGATATCGTGTACCTCGACGGCTTCAGGGGCGGCACCGGGGCCGCGCCAACCATCATAAGGGACCACCTCGGCATACCCATCGAGCACGCCCTGGCCGCCGTCGACGACAGGCTCCGCCAGGAAGGAATAAGGAACGAGGCCTCCATAGTGGCCGCCGGCGGCATCCGCTCGAGCGCGGACGCGGCAAAGGCGATAGCCCTCGGCGCGGACGCCGTGGCCATAGGCACGGCCGCCCTCGTCACCATGGGCTGCACCGTATGCGGCAAGTGCTACACCGGGAACTGCTCCTGGGGCATCACCACCCAGAGGCCCGAGCTCACTGCAAGACTCGACCCCGAGGTCTACGCCGAAAGGCTCATCAACCTCATCCACGCATGGGAACACGAGTTGAAGGAGATACTCGGCGCCCTCGGCATCAACGCCGTAGAGAGCCTGAGGGGCAACAGGGAGAGGCTCCGCGGAGTGGGCCTCGACGAACAGACACTCGATATCCTCGGCGTAAAACCCGCCGGGAGGTAATCCCCGGGGGGAACCTTTCTGAAGAAAGGTTCCCCCCAGACCCCCTTCCAAAGACTTCCGGCTGTCCTGGAGGGCCCCCCAAAAAAGCCGGGGGGCCCTCCAGGACAACAGCTAAAAGTTTTTGGAAGAGGTTTGGAGAAACCTTTTTTCAAAAAGGTTTCTCCAAGAGGGAGTTTAAGGGGGACTTTTTCCAAAAAGCCCCCATCAAGAAATGTTTCTTATAAGGAGAAAGAGATGCACGTAATCGAAGCAAAAGGGGTCCACTACCGGCTCCTCAACGAAAAGGTCCGCGAGGCCCTTGCAAAGGGCGAGAAGGAGATAACCCTCAAGAACGTAAACGGCCAGTACTACATAGGAGACGGTCTCAGGGGAGAGGCCACCATCATTATCGAGGGCGTGCCCGGAAACGACCTCGCCGCCTTCATGGACGGCCCTACCATAATAGTCAGGGGCAACGCCCAGGACAATATCGGGAACACCATGAACTCCGGAAAGGTCGTCGTCCACGGCAACGCCGGAGACGTCCTCGGCTACGGGATGAGGGGCGGGAAGCTCCACATACTCGGGGACGTGGGCTACCGCGTGGGTATTCACATGAAGTGTATAAAGAAACAGAACCCCACCATAATCGCCGGGGGCACGGCAGGGGACTTCTTCGGCGAGTACCTCGCAGGCGGGACCCTCATACTCCTGGGGCTCAACACTAAGGACGGAGAGCCCATCGTCGGCGACTACCTCGGCACCGGCATGCACGGCGGCGAGATATACATAAGGGGTACGGTCAACGAGAAATACTGCGGCAAGGAGGTGGGGATAATGGACCCCGAGGATGAGGACTTGAAGACCCTCGAGGCCCACCTTAAGGAGTACTGCGACGACCTCGGCCTCGACCTAAAGGAGGTCCTGAAAAAACCCTTCAGAAAACTCGTCCCCGTATCCCTGAGACCCTACGGAAACCTCTACGCCTACTAAAACTTCTGGGGGGAAACTTTCTGGAGAAAGTTTCCCCCCCGACCCCCTTTCAAAGACTTCTGGTTATTCCCTGCCGTGCGGCCGCCTGCCGGGAAATAACTAAAAGTTTTTGGAAAAGGTTTGGAGAAACCTTTTTTCAAAAAGGTTTCTCCAGGAAAGCCCCGGCCTTTTCAGGCCGGGGCTTTTTCTTTAAACTTGACTTCCACGGGCGAAAAACGTAATATATAAATGGACTGGAGGGGTTAAATGTCATGTTGAAAAGGCTCGAAGACGGCGTAGGGCAGCTTCTCGACAGATACGACCTCCTGCAGGCCGAGGTAAGGGGACTCAAGGAGGCCCTCGGGTCAAAGGAACGGGAAATAAGGGACCTTAAAGAGCGGATCAAGAAGCTCGACAGTGAAAAGGGCCTGGTAAGAGAGAAAGTGGACTCTCTACTTACCAGACTCGACGGTCTGGTCCAGGGCGCGTGAGGTAAGGTTTGAAAAAAGCGGCTGAACTCAAGATTAACGGACACAGGCTGATCGTGAAGAGTGAAGAGGGCGAGGAGTACATTAAGGCTGTCGAAGAATATCTGAACAAAAAGATAGAGGAGGTTAAAGAAAAGACCAAGGCGGTATCCACTCTGGACCTGACGCTTTTAGCGGCCTTAAACATTACCGGTGAGGTTATCAAGACAAAGGAGATTCTCGAAAGGCTTGGGAAAAAATCTGAAGAGCTTGCTGAACTTATAGATGAGAGGCTGGGATAGGACGCCTTCTCCCCTGCTGAGTTTGTGATCGATTTGTATGTTTAGAACCAATACACTAAACGAGGGAGCCTTCACTGACCCGTGGCCGGCACGTCCCCCAGGCGGGAAAGTCGAAAGCGGTTATAAAGGCACCCACCTGTTGAGTAAACAGGTTCAAAAATGCTATCGACACGGCGGCGGCGGGGGAGAAGACTTAAAAAATGGACGGAAAATTCAATATAGGTGAGTAAAAACCAACTACAAAGTCTTTATCTTTCATCAAAAAATTCTTTTTAGGCGCTTTTGGTGAAAACCCATGCCCAAACGCTCCCCGGCCAAGGCCGCTGGAGCGCGCATCTGCAAGATTCAGCCCAGCCGTCCTGCCTCTAAGAAAAACCTTTCCAGGCCTTTCTACACTCCTTACACGGACCGAAAGTCAAGAGCCGAATGCATCCAACCAGCTCCAAGGATCGCCTTAGGAAAAAGTTCCTCGAGATGCGCCGCGAAATGCCCTTTGAGGATGTCTGGCGTTTGAGCTCGAGGGTCCAGAAGAGGTTCTTGCGGTCGTCTTTTTTCAAGGACTCCCGTCACCTCTCGCTCTATTCGAGCTTCACCAACGAGGTCCTGACCGACGAGATACTGGCGAGGGCCGTAAAAGAGGGCAAGGACGTATATTACCCGAGCGTGGTAAGGGGCGTAAGGCACCTCGAGTTCTTCAAGGTCAGGGAAAAAAGCGAGCTTTCCCCCGGCTCCTACGACATACCGGAGCCCGCCTCCAGGCACGCACAAGCGGACCCGGGGGTATTCGACCTCGTCGTTGTGCCAGGTGTGGTATTCGACACGAGGGGCGCGAGGCTCGGGTTCGGCAAGGGTTACTACGACAGGGCGCTCAAGGGGCTGGGGTGCCGTGTCGTCGGCCTCGCCTTCGAGTTCCAGGTACTTGAAGGCGAAAAGATACCCCTCGAAGCGCACGACATAAGGGTCGAGGCGATTGTCACGGAAAAGAGGATAATACGCTGTTAGGTTCTTTCAAGACCAAAGACGGTAACGCCAGGCAACCTGGGGCAAGGGGGCTCTCGACGCGGGCATTCAAGGGACCCGAGAAGGGCTTTTCATCACCGTCTATTCAAATATAGAGAGGCATAAGGGGGGGTAAGACATGGGCACAAGCATAGTTCTTGCGGTTACGGCGGTTATAGCGATACTTCTCGGCCTGGTAATCGGCTTTGCCTTGAGGAAGAGGATAGTCGAGGCGAACATAGTGGCGGGCAAACTCTCCGCCGAATCCTTGGTAAACGAGGCGAAGAAAGAGGCCGAAAACACCAGGAAGGAAGCGGAGCTCCAGGCCAAGGACATAATATTCCAGGGGAAGACCGACTTCGAGAAGGAGAACCGCGAGAGGAGAAAGGAACTCCAGGCCCTGGAAAAGAGGGCGCAGGCAAAGGAGGAGAGCCTCGACAAGAAATTCGAGTCCATAGATAGAAAGGAAACGGAGTTCTCCAGGAGGGAAAGGTCTGTTGCGGCCCAGGAAAAGAAGCTCAAGGAGACGGAGTCCGAGCTCGAAGCCGTCATGGCTAAGCAGAAGGCCAGGCTCGAGGATCTCTCGGGGATGAGCGCCGAGGAGGCCAAGAACCGCCTCCTGGAGACCATGGAGGCGGAGACCAGGCTCGAGGCGGGAAAACTCCTTAAGAGGATAGAGGAGGAGACGAAAGCCGAGGCCGAGAACAAGGCGAAGAACATCCTGAGTCTCGCGCTGCAGAGGTACGCCGGGGACTATGTAGCGGAAAAGACCGTCTCCGTAGTCAACCTGCCCAACGACGAGATGAAGGGCAGGATCATAGGCCGCGAGGGCAGAAACATCCGCGCCATCGAGGCGGTAACGGGCATCGACGTCATAATAGACGACACCCCGGAGGCGGTAATCCTCTCCGGCCACAACCCGGTGAGGAGGGAGATAGCCAAGATATCCCTCGAGAGGCTCATAGCCGACGGCAGGATCCACCCATCGAGGATAGAGGAGATAGTGGCCAAGGTGGAGGGCGAGGTGAACAAGGCCATAATGGAGGCCGGAGAGAGGGCGATATTCGACACCGGGCTCCACGGCATACACAAGGAGATTCAAAAGCTCCTCGGAAGGCTCAAGTTCAGGACCAGCTACACCCAGAACGTATACTCCCACTCCATGGAGGTCGCCTTCATCTGCGGCATCATGGCCTCGGAGCTCGGGCTATCCACGAAGACGGCCCGCAGGGCCGGGCTCCTCCATGACATCGGGAAGGCCGTGGACCACGAGGTAGAGGGCCCCCACGCCGCCATAGGGGCCGAGCTCGCCAAAAAGTACGGCGAGGCGCCCAAGATAGTCTCGGCCATAGGGTCCCACCACGACGACAACCCCACGAACATCTACGGGGTGCTCGTGCAGGCCGCCGACACCCTTTCAGCCGCGAGGCCCGGCGCCAGAAGAGAGATGCTCGAGACGTACGTAAAGAGGCTCGAGGAGCTTGAAAAAATAGCACAGGGCTTTCCCGGCGTGGAAAAGTCCTACGCGCTCCAGGCGGGCAGGGAGATAAGGGTCATGGTGGGCAACCACACCATAAGCGACGAGGCCGCCGTGGTCTTGAGCAAGGACATCGCCCGGAAGATAGAGAAGGAACTGAGCTACCCTGGACAGATAAAGGTCACGGTCATAAGAGAATCGAGGGCGGTGGAATATGCGAGATAAGGCGTCCTTTCTTTTCCACCCGAACGTTCCGGCCCCGGCCCGATGAGCGAGACGAGGGTACTATTTCTCGGCGATATCATAGGAAGGCCCGGCAGGCGCGCCGTAAGGGAGCTGCTGCCGGGTCTTGTTCTTAAACACAGCCCGGATATGATAATAGCCAACGGAGAGAACGCCGCGGGCGGGTTCGGGCTCACGCCCGAGGTCTACCAGGAGCTGAAAAAGCTCAACATAGACGTCATAACCACGGGAAACCACGTCTGGGACAGAAAAGAGATAGTCGGCTGTCTCAAAAAGGACCATGCCGACATTTTAAGGCCGGTAAACTACCCCCCGGCGGCTCCGGGCACGGGTTCCACGATATTCACCTGCCCCTCGGGCGTAAAGGTGGGGGTGGTGAACCTCTCGGGAAGGGTCTTCATGGAGTCCCTCGACTGCCCTTTCAGGACGGGGATGGACGTGATAAAGAAGCTGCGCGAGGCCACCCCGGCAATAGTCGTCGACATGCACGCCGAGACCACCTCCGAGAAGGCGGCCATCGGCTGGTACTTCGACGGCCAGGTGAGCGCCGTAATCGGCACCCACACCCACGTGCAGACCTCGGACGAGAGGATTTTGCACAAGGGCACGGCCTTTATAACGGACGCTGGCATGACGGGCCCCGTGGACTCGGTAATCGGGATGCGCAAGGAGAAGATAATCGAGGGGTTCTTAACTGAGATGCCAACGAGATTCGAGGTGGCCTCGAAGGACCTTGAGCTCCAGGGCGTACTCGTGACGTTAAGGTCCGAGGACGGCAAGGCAAAGGGCATAGAGAGGATAAGGCTCAAGCTCGGCGGGGAGCTTTAGCGCGCACCATCTTTTTCAAATCATATCCATGGAACCCATAAAACAGGTAGAGATAATAAAAAGGGGCACCGCCGGGATAATAACCGAGGAGGAGCTCGAAAAGAGGCTCTCCTCGGGAAAGCCCCTCAAGGTCAAGGCCGGCTTCGACCCCACGGCCCCGGACCTCCACCTCGGCCACACCGTGCTCATACAGAAGCTCAAGAACTTCCAGGACCTCGGCCACCGGGTGATACTCGTCATCGGGGATTTTACGGGCATGATAGGAGACCCCTCGGGAAAGTCCGAGACCAGGCCGTCGCTCTCAAAGGAGGATGTCCAGGAGAACGCCAAGACCTATACGGACCAGGCCTTCAAGATACTCGACGAGGGAAAGACGGAGATAGTCTTCAACAGCGAATGGATGGAAAGGCTCACGAGCACAGACCTCATAAACCTCGCCTCGAGGTACACGGTGGCGAGGATGCTCGAAAGGGACGACTTCTCCAAGCGCTATAAAGAAGGCCGCCCCATAGCCATACACGAGTTCCTCTACCCCCTTATCCAGGGCTACGACTCCGTGGTCTTGAACGCCGACGTGGAGCTCGGGGGCACGGACCAGCTTTTTAACCTCCTCGTGGGCAGAGAGCTCCAGCGCGAGATGGGCCAGGCCCCCCAGTGCGTCATAACGGTACCACTGCTCGAGGGCACCGACGGGGTCCAGAAGATGAGCAAGTCCTACGGGAACTACATCGGCATAACCGAACCCCCCCATGAGATATTCGGCAAGATAATGAGCATATCCGACGAGCTCATGGTGAGGTATTATTCCCTCCTTACGGACGTCCCCCAGAAAGAGATAGACTCCATAAGGGCGGGAGAAGTCCACCCCATGGAGGCAAAGGAACGGCTCGCATTCATGATAACCGAGAGGTTCCACGGCAAGGCCGGGGCCGAGAAGGCCAGGGAGGATTTTAGCTCCCTATTCAGGGAAAAAAAGACCCCGGAGGAGGTCGAAAGGGTGGTCGTTCAATCCACGGACGAAAGGATGTGGCTC
>DATEAM010000037.1:0-4402 GCA_035288385.1 Thermodesulfobacteriota bacterium | reverse complement strand
TTTTTAAGGGAGGCGAAGACCTCTACGACGGGTTTCCCCTTGTACTGCCTCGAGGTGACGGAGGTGACCGCCACGTCTGGATGGACGGAGAGAATCCTCAGGAGCTCGAGGCCCGTGTACCCGCTCGCTCCAAGTATGGCTACTTTCAGCATGACGCCTCCTTATTGGGGGAAAACTTTCTGAAGAAAGTTTTCCCCCAAACCCCCTTTCAAAGACTTTTGGCTATCCTGTGGAGGGAGACCCCCTCTTACGCGAATTTCATCTCCCGGGGGGTCTCCCTCCACAGGATAAATAGCTAAAAGTTTTTGGGAGGAGTCTGAGGAACACTTTTTTCAAAAAGGGTTCCTCAGCATATGAACATACAGTCGCCGTAGCTGTAGAACCTGTACTTATGTTTAACGGCCTCCTCGTAGGCCTTCATCAATTTTTCGCGGCCCGCGAAGGCTGCGGCGAGCATTATGAGGGTGGAGCGCGGGAGGTGGAAGTTGGTTACGAGGCCGTCTATCACCTTGAAGTCGAAACCCGGGTATATGAAGAGCGTGGTGCTGCCCTCGAGCTCCGGTGCATCGATGCCGCCTTTTGAGACGCTTCCTTCGAGGGCCCTCGTCGTCGTGGTCCCCACGGCTATAACCCTCCTGCCCTCTTTTTTCGCCGTCCTTATCCTTTCGAAGACTTCCGGGCTTATGGAGTAAGACTCGCCGGAGAGCCTGTGGTCCCTTACGTTCTCCTGCCTTACGGGCAGAAAGGTCCCGGGGCCCGTATGGAGGGTGACACGGAGGACCTCAACGCCCTTGCTTTTAATCTCATCGAGGAGCGCCGTTGTGAAGTGGAGCCCGGCCGTGGGGGCGGCTACGGCCCCCGGGGCGCTGGCGTAAACGGTCTGGTACCTCTCCCTGTCGAGGTCCTCTACGCTCCTCCTTATATAAGGCGGCAGAGGGACCTCCCCTATGGCTTCCGTAACGGGGCCGGAAAAACCGCTGAACTCGCAGACCCTGAAACCCTCGCCGTCTACGTCCATTACCTCGGCCCTTCGTCCCGTCCCGCCTTCGAAAAAGACCTCGCTCCCCTTTTTAAGCCCCTTTGAGGGCCTTGCCATGCACCTCCAGACCTCGCGGCCCTCCCGGGTGCCGGCCCTCTTCTCGACGAGGAGAAGCTCGACTGCTGCACCCGTTGGTTTCCTCCCCCTTATCCTTGCGGCGAGCACCTCCGTATCGTTAAGGACGAGGACGTCCCCGGACCTTAAAACTTCGACCATGTCGGAAAACGCCCTGTGAGCCATCTCCCCGGTGCTTCTGTCGAGTACCATGAGCCTCGAGGCCTCTCTCCTGTCGAGGGGGTACTGGGCGATGAGTTCCGCGGGAAGAGAGTAGTCGAAGTCTTTAAGTTCCATAAATAATAACGCCGGGGGGGGCGCAGGGGCCTTTAAAAGGGGTCCAACAAGGGCGGGTACAATCTCTTTTCCGGGGACATTCACCCTTTCGAAAACCCCCTCGGGAAGGTTTTTTTACGCGACACGCCCCCCGCCCCCCCCGGAAACCCTCAGTAGGCCTTTATGAGCACGGTGCCGGGGTAATAATGCTCGAGTATCTCGCGGTAGGAGTGCCCCTTTTCCGCCATGCCCTTCGCCCCCCACTGCGAGAGCCCCACGCCGTGGCCCGAGCCCTTGCCGGTGAAGCGGAATACGCCTTTCCTTGAGAGGACCTTGAACTTCGTGCTCCTCAGGGCGTCGTACCCCACTGTTTTTCTGAGTTCCTCACCCGTCATCTCCACTTTGGCCCCGGAGGCGTCCCTTATAACGAGCCTCTTCGCCCTTCCGGCGGGCGTGCGCTCCGTTATACTGACGGATACCGGCTCCCCCACCTCGAGACTCGATGCGTTGAGGATTCTTTTAAAGGAAGACGCCTGGAGCGTAAACTCCCACTCGTACCTCGGGTAGTCCTTGTCAAAGGGGCTCGAAACCGACTTCAGATAGGGGTAATCCCGGGACCAGACGTCCTTTGCCGAGTCCGTCATCCCTCCTGCGTTCGAGTGGTATACGGTCAAAGCGAGCTTCCCGTCGTAACTCAGGACCTCTCCGCGGCACTCGCTAACCGCCTTGAGAGCGAGGTCGTCTTCTGTGTGGACTCCCCTGTAGACCTGACCGATCACCGAGCCCTCCACGTGATAGAGGGCGTCGGGGTCCTTGTATTTCCTGTAAAGGGCGTAGGTCCTGGCAACTACGGCCTGAGTCTTTACCGCCTCCACGGGCCACTTCGTCGATATCTCGTAGTTTATAATCCCCACGAGGTAATCCTCGAGGGGAAGCTCGTCCACAACGAGAAGCCCCCTCTCGCTCCAGTGGACCTCGACCTCTCCGCGGTAGGGCCTTCCGTTGAGACGTATGAGTTCGTCATCGGGAGAAAACCTCAACGGCAGCGGCTCAACCTTGCCGTTTACGATGACCGTCCCGGGGCCGTGCGTCTCCACGGTCGCTTCCTCCGCGCCCCTGGCGTCTTCTATCTCGAGGGTCTTTATCCCCTCGAGGACAAGGACGCGTATGGTGTCTTCATCGCCGGAGAACGCAACCCGGACATCGAGGCAACCGGAAAGGAGGATGACCAGGGTAACTATGACGGGCAGGGACCAATTCCTTCTCATATCGCGGAAATCAGAGGAACCTCTTGGAGTAAAGGATAACGAGACCCGCCGCCATGGCGATGAAGCCAATCAGCCTTAAGCTCCTGTCCGGGACCTCCTGAACGGCCAGGGCCCAGTGCTTGGTCTTTCGGGGAAAGGCGAGATAGGGGATGCCCTCCAGGACGAGTATTACCCCGAGTATGGTTAGAAGCTGCGTCATCTACGGACCTTAAAGAACCTTAATCCCGACCCCGGGATACCCCCTTGAAGGAAGAGGCACAAAAGTCTTTGTCAGCACTTGCAGAGCTTCCTCAGGTAATCCTTGAGATCGACTATCTCCTTTTCCGTAAGGGTCTTTCCGAAGGGGGGCATGAGTGTGGACTTGCTCGTGGCCTCGCCTCCGTCCCTTATTACGATTATTATCTCCCGGTCCGTGAGTTTCTCCATGTCGTGGGCGCTGGTGTGGTCCCTGGGACTTGCGGGCTGCTCCTCCGTGGCGTTGGGTCCGTCCCCCCTGCCCTCGAGGCCGTGGCACTGGGAGCAGTAGAACCTGTAGTTCTCCTCAGCCGAGGCCGCCTGTACCCGGGTCGGGGCAAGAAAGAGCACAGCAAGGGTCAACGCCGCCGCACACATGTTTTTCCGGATAAGCATCTCTTTAACCTTTATCCCCGTCGGTTCATTTGAAACTCGATATGTAGGAGGCCAGGGCCCTCATCTCCGAGTCGTCGAGTATGCCGACGTAATTGGGCATGTCCTTTACGGGCTTGAAGACCTTCGGGTTGGAGAGGTAGGCGTATATCCAGTCCGGCTCGAGCCGGCTTCCCGCTCCAACGAGACTCGGCCCCGTAAGGCCCCCCACGGCGTTTCCGCGCCTTGAGGTCACCTGGTGGCAACTGTAGCAGGCCTGCTCCTTCATGAAGACGGCCCTGCCCCCGGGGTCCACCCCCGGCCTTATGCCCGAGGGCCTTGCCTCGGCCGACTTGAGACTCATGAGGTAGGCGGCCACCTCAGCGGCGTCACCCGGGGCGAGCCTCGGATGGTCCCCGGGGTTTTTTTCCGTAAGGGAGTAATACCTCATGGGCCTTAAGGGGCGGGGGTCCTTCAGCCACCCTTCGAGAAAGCCGGGCCTGAACTTGCTTCCCGAGTACCAGAGTTCGGGGCCTTTCTTCGCGA
The DNA here is from genome assembly GCA_035288385.1 of Thermodesulfobacteriota bacterium. Lineage (GTDB taxonomy): Bacteria > Desulfobacterota > GWC2-55-46 > GWC2-55-46 > JADFVP01 > DATEAM01. The sequence continues at coordinate 613 of DATEAM010000037.1, read as the reverse complement.
GCACGTCCTGGATGGTCTTCTCCGTGGCCGGGCCCTTCACTTGGTGACAACTCGCGCACTTTCCGGCGTCGAATATCTTTTTTCCCTCATTCGAACCGGCAAGGACGCCTCCAGGAAGGGCCGTCATGAAAAGACAAAAGGCCGCCAGGAGGAAAAGCACAAGGGCGGGCAGTCGCGCAAAGGTTCCTGTCGTCATCACCGTAGGCATTTTGCCGGTTAAATTCATATGTCATGTTAACGGCGGAGGCGGGGTCCTGTCAAGATATTTGGGGGAGACTTTCCGCGGAAAGTCTCCCCCGGACCCCCTTCAAGGGCCTCCGGTATTTCCTGCAATGTAGATACCTGCCGGAAATAGCTAAAAATTTTCGAGGGGTGGAAAGGGGGGGGGAAGGGGAACTTTTTTTAAAAAGTTCCCCTCGTTTTTTAGACTAAAAAGTAACGACCCTGTCGGCGGTCTTGACGAGGCCGTAGAGGTCTTTCATCGTTGAAAGGGGGCAGAGCTCGGAGCCCGTAGAATCCCTCAACTTCAGGCAGGTGCCGCAGGCCATGACCCTCCCTCCGGCCTTGAGGAAAGACTCGGCCTGGCCCCGGACGTCGAAGCGCCCGTCCTCCA
>DATEAM010000036.1:0-6463 GCA_035288385.1 Thermodesulfobacteriota bacterium | reverse complement strand
GGGTCCACCACCACGAAACCGGCAGATACCCTTTGGTAGAATACCCCCCCGTAGTAATAGTAGCTCATCCCCCCGACCCATAAGGTATTGTAGCCAACGGCCAGGCTTACCACCACGGCCCCTATGGGGGCCTCCACGACGATAAACCCGGCAGGACCCGTTACGTAGAAGACACCGCCGTGATAAAAATACTCCTTCCCCCTGTGGCGTATCTTCCTGTGTCCGGGGGGGATCTGTTTAACGACATGACCGCGCCCGGCGGCCGGCGGGGAGACCACGACCCGGTCCTTCTTCCCCCGTCTATCGGCGAAGGCTTTGTCTACGCCCGGCCCAAGGGTCAAGGAGAAGAGTGCGACGACTATCAGGGTTATAAGACGCAGCGCGGATTTTGAGCTTAGCGGCATGGCCACCTCCTTTTGATACGCCTCTTACGCATGAAACGGGCTACTGCCTCGACTTCTCAAGGGCCCTCTTAATGACGGCCTTGAGGGACCCGTCCTTTATCCCCGAGGTGGTCTTCTTTATGAAGGCCCTGTCCCCGGGCGATATCCTCTTTTTCCCCTCCCTTGAGTCCGCCCCGGGGCCCGCCGGCGGTTGAGGCTCCGGTACGGCGCCTTGCCTCAATACGATATCCTCGACGGCCCCCTGGCCGAGCCTCTCGTTTATCCTCTCGATTATGAGCTTTTTCTGGTAATTCAGCTCCGCCATCCACGTCGAGGAGGATACCGAGCAGTAGAGGGTCCTGCCCATGAGCCTCAAGGGCACGGCCCTCCTGGAGACGGCTTCGCCGACGAGCTCGCCCCAGAACTTTTTTATGTTGTACTCGCGCAGTCTCGAGTCTATGCCGAGGTGTGGCAGCGCCGAGGCTATCAGGGCCCCGGCCTTGGAGGGGTGGCTTGATCTTTTCCTGCGTGCGTAGTCCGGGTTTCTTTTCGAAGAAGGCGGTTTACCGTAGGGAGGGCCCTGGGCCGTCATGCTAAGAGACCCGCAGGTTATAGATTCTGCTCCCGAGTAATTGACCCACGATGGCCGCCGCCAGTATGATAGGCACCACCTCGTATCCGAACCCGGCGAAGAGCCTGAGGGCGATTATGAAGGGTATGGGAAGGTGTATGTAGAGCCACCATAGAAATGAGAACTTCTTCGTGCCCCCCCTCAGGTAGCCGAAGGGGAGGTTCAGTACGAAGGCGACGAGCGTGATCAGCGTTAATATCATTATGGCGTACTCTGTGGTCATCGTGGTCATCTTTAATAAGGTAACAAAAAGGCCCTCAAGGTGTCAACATGCTTTTACCCGCGGGTCTCTGCGCCCGCGGGTCCCCCAGGCGGGTAAAATACGGTAAAAAAAAGGAAAACCCCGACAAACACCTTGACATCGCCGGGCATTTCTTTATATTATTGATTATTTACTACAATGATTAAAATTCCAATAAGCTTTTTTTAAAATATTTTAACCATGCTTGAGTCACTCTCCGACAGATTCAGAAAGGTCCTTAAGGACGTAAGGGGCCACGGGACCCTCTCCGAGTCCAACGTGCAGGACGCGTTGAAGGAGGTGCGGCTCGCGCTCCTCGAGGCCGACGTCAACTACAGGGTCGTCAAGGACTTCGTCTCCAGGTTGAAGGAGAAGGCCATGGGCCGCGAGGTCCTCGAAAGCCTTACACCGGGCCAGCAGTTCACGAAGATAGTGCACGACGAGCTCTCAGAGCTCCTCGGCGGCGAGGACTCGGCCCTCGAACTCAAGGGGAGCCCCTCCGTGGTCATGCTCGTCGGTCTTCAGGGCTCCGGCAAGACCACCACGGCGGCCAAGCTCGCGTTGCAGCTTAAGAAAAAGGGGCGCAACCCCTACATAGTCCCCGCCGACCTCCAGAGACCGGCGGCCGTAATGCAGCTCCAGAAACTCGCCTCGGAGATCAAGGTCGACTGTTTCGGGAGCGAAAACTATACGAGCCCCCCGGATATATGCGCCGAGGCCCTGAGGGTCGCGGGCTTGAAGGGCTACGACACCCTTATCGTCGATACCGCCGGGAGGCTCCACATAGATACGCCCCTCATGGAGGAGTTGAAGACGCTCAAGTCCATATTGAACCCCGTTGAGATACTCTTCGTGGCCGACTCGATGACCGGCCAGGACGCCGTCAACACGGCCAGGGGCTTTGACGAGACCCTCGACGTAACCGGGGTGATACTGACCAAGTTCGACGGGGACGCCAGGGGCGGGGCGGCCCTTTCCATGAGGATGGTAACCGGAAAGCCCATAAAGTTCATCGGCACCGGCGAGAAGGTGGACGCTATCGAGGTCTTTCACCCCACGAGGGTGGCTGGCAGGATACTCGACATGGGGGACATTTTGACCCTCGTGGAGAAGGCCCAGACGACCCTTGACGAGAAAGAGACCATAGAGCTCCAGAAGAAGTTGAAAAAGGACGCCTTCACCCTCGACGACTTCCTCGGCCACCTGAAGCAGATAAAGAAGATGGGCTCCCTTGAGAACATACTGTCCATGATCCCCGGGTTCGGGGCCATGAAGAAGACGAAGGAGATAAACGTCGACGAGCGGGAGATTACGAGGATAGAGGCGATTATAAGCTCGATGACGAAAAAGGAGCGCCACGACCCTTCCATACTCAACTCGAGCAGGAGGCAGAGGATAGCGCGCGGAAGCGGCACAAAGGTCCAGGACGTAAACAAGTTCATAAAGCAGTACGGTGAGATGAAGAAGCTCATGAAGAAGATGAAGAAGGCCGGCCCCAGGGCCTTCCTCGGAAAGCTTCAGAACTTCCAGAACCTTCCGCACTGAGGTCTGCAAAAGAGAGAACCAATAATTTCATTCAGGAGGTAACGGTTTAAATGGCGGTTAGGATAAGGCTGGCAAGGCACGGCACGAAAAAGAAACCCATCTACAGGGTGGTGGTGACGGATTCAAATTCACCGAGGGACGGCAGGTTCATCGAGGTCATAGGCAGCTACGACCCGAACGTGAACCCCCAGGCCGTAGAGTTCAAGGCCGAAAGGGTCTTTCACTGGCTGGATAACGGCGCGCTGCCTTCCGAGACGGTCAGGCATCTGATAAAAAAGGCGGGGCTCAAGAGAGAAGAGGCGGCGTAAAAGCTCACGACATCCGACGGAGGTGTTGCCATGAAGGAACTTATCGAATACCTTGCAAAAGCGCTGGTGGACCACCCGGAGCAGGTACGGGTGAACGAGATCGTGGGAGAGAAGACCTCCGTTATTGAGTTGTCCGTTGCAAAGGACGACCTCGGCAAGGTCATAGGCAAGCAGGGCAGGACCGCTAAGGCGATCAGGACCATCCTTACCGCCGCGTCGACCAAGCTCAGAAAACGCACCGTGCTTGAGATAATTGAGTAAGGAAGAAAAATTCCCCATAGGCAGGATAGTGGGGCTCCACGGCGTAAGGGGCGAGGTAAAGGTCCTTGTCCACGGGGAACGCGAAGAGTTCGGCTGGAAGAGAGTTTTTTTGAAGACGGGGAAAAAGGGAGTAAAAAGGGGAGGGGTAGAGGAGGGGGTGGAGATGAGCTTGACCGTTGAGGGCGTAAGGACCCACAAGGGTCTTTTTCTCGTAAAGCTCGAGGGCTTTGATACGAGGGAGGCCTCAAGCGAGCTTATCGGCGCCGAGGTCTCAATACCAAGCTCAGAAATCCCTGAACTCCCTGACGATCAGTACTATTACACCGAGCTCGAGGACTCGGAGGTCTTCTCCGACGACGGCACTTACCTCGGCAGGCTCAAGAATATAATACCCACGGGCTCTAACGACGTCTTCGAGGTCACGGGACCCCTCGGAGAGGTCCTTATACCCGTAACAGAGGAGACCATAAGGGATATAGACCTTGGGCACAAGAAGATAACAGTCCATCTCCTCGAGGGTCTCCTGCCCGAAAAAAAGAAAAAATGAGGTTCGATGTACTTACCATCTTTCCCGAATTTTTCCGCTCACCCCTTGACTGCGGCGTCATCGGAAGGGCCGCGGAAAAAGGGCTCCTCGGGGTCCGCACGCACGACTTAAGGGATTTTACCTCCGATAGGCACAGGACCACGGACGACCACCCCTACGGAGGCGGCCGGGGGATGGTAATGAAGGTCGAGCCCGTGGTGCGCGCCCTCGAGTCTCTCGAAAAGACGGCAGGAAGAAGGGTCATACTCACGACCCCCCAGGGCGTCCCCCTGACCCAGAAGGTCGCAACGGAACTCTCGCAAGAGGAAAACCTCGTCATAATTTGCGGCAGGTACGAGGGTTATGACGAGCGAATACGCCAGTTCGCCGACCTCGAGCTTTCCGTTGGAGATTACGTGCTAACCGGCGGGGAGAGCGCGGCCCTCGTTATAATTGACGCCGTCGGAAGGTTAGTGCCCGGGGTCCTCGGCGACGAGGGCTCAAAGGATGAGGACTCCTTCACGGGAGGGCTCCTCGAATACCCGCAGTACACGAGGCCGGAGGAGTTCCGGGGAATGAAAGTCCCCGAGGTCCTCCTCTCGGGAAACCACGGCGAGATAGAAAAGTTCAGGAGGACCGAGAGGCTCAAAAGGACGATCAGGAGAAGGCCCGAGCTTCTCAAGGAGGCCGACTTGAGCGACGAGGACAGGAAGATAATCGAGGACCTTAATTCAGATTAATATGTTTTTAGCCTAACAACTCAATATACAAAGATAAATCAGGAGGATGTCATGGGTGCGATACAGGATGTCGAAAAAGGCTACATAAGGACGGACCTTCCGGAGTTCAGGCCCGGCGACACGGTGATAGTGCGCGTCAGGATCAAGGAGGGGGAAAAGGAAAGGGTCCAGCCCTTCGAGGGCGTGGTCATAAAGAAGAGAGGCTCAGGTGCGAGGACGACCTTTACCGTAAGGAAGATCTCCTACGGCGTGGGCGTCGAGAGGGTTTTCCCGCTTAACTCCCCGGTACTCGACTCCATAAAGGTCCTCACAAGAGGCAAGGTGAGGAGGGCGAAGCTCTACTACCTGAAGAACCTGAGGGGCAAGGCGGCAAGGATCAAGGAGAAGAGGTAAAAGAAGTGGGTACGCCGGAGGGGGCGCAGAGGGGACCATGGGGGCAGGGGGACCAGGGGGGGGCGTTGCTCGAGGCGTGCTTGTGGCGGGGCCTGGGGCGGTGGACCAGTAAATACACTCTCCAACCCCGGGCGTTGCTCCTCTATAAAAGGGCGCTTCCCGGCCCGGAGGCCCGGAGGGGGTGGGGGGATAGAGGGCTCTAAAGGCCCTTACTCCATGACGACAGGCCAACCCTCTCCGTTTTTTTGTCGTGAGCCTTTAAAAGAAGACTTCTCTCCTCAAACCTTGAGCCGTAACTCCTAATAAGCCCCTACAGAATACCCCTATGGATTCCTTCGAAAAAGAGGCCTTCTCCGGTGGATATGATTTGCTCTGCGGAGTTGACGAGGCAGGCCGGGGGCCTCTGGCCGGCCCGGTCGTAGCCGCGGCCGTAGTCTTCTCCAACCCTCTGCCACCGATCGAGCTCGGAATAAGGGATTCCAAGACCCTTACGCCAGCAAGGCGCCGTACCCTTGTCTTCGAGATAATGAAGAGGGCCGTCTCAGTAGGCGTAGGCGTGGTCTGGAACGAAGAGGTGGATAGAATCAATATCCACAGGGCCACGCTTTGGGCCATGGAGAAGGCCGTCCGTTCGCTCTCTCTAACTCCCGACCTTCTCCTCATAGACGGCCCGCACAGGATAGACTCCCCGGTGCCCCAGAGGCCGATAGTGGGGGGCGACTCTCTTTCCATGACCATAGCCGCGGCGTCGATAATGGCAAAAACGGCGCGCGACAACATAATGGTCGCATACCACAGGATATTCCCTGAGTACAACTTCCTGAAGAACAAGGGATACCCCACAAAGGAACACCTCCAGGCCCTCGCCGCCTCGGGACCTTCACCCGTACACAGAAGGACTTTCAGGGGCGTCATCTCCGAGGGCTGGCCCCGCAGGCAAAGTTGAATTCCAGACCCGGTACGGCCCCGTTCGCCGGGCTTCTCAAAGAAAGAGGAGAGAAGAGTGGTCTTGAGTAACGTCGCCAAGGGGAGAGTGGGCGAGAAAGAAGCGGAGAGGTTCCTGAAGAGAAACGGCTACAGGATAATCGAAAGGAACTACAGGTGCCGCTTCGGCGAGATAGACATCGTTGCCAGGGACGGAAATACGCTCGCCTTCATAGAGGTCAAGTCCACACGGAGCCAGGAATTCGGCCCCCCCAAGGCCTTTGTGAACACGAAGAAACAGGGACGCATAATACGGGCCTCCCTCGAGTACCTTGGCCACCACCGCCTCGAGGACTGCCCCGTAAGATTCGACGTGGTGAGCATCGAGTTCAAGGACGGCTCGCCCCATACGGAACTCGTCAAGAACGCATTCGATGCAGATGATTGATGGGGGAAAACCTTTCTGAAGAAAGGTTTTCCCCCGGACCCCCTTTCCAAAGACTTATGGCTA
>DATEAM010000035.1:0-7369 GCA_035288385.1 Thermodesulfobacteriota bacterium | reverse complement strand
AGGGGGGAGAAGGAGGAGGCGAAGAGGGCCGAGAGGCTTCAGAAGGTGATAGCCATGGCGGGGATAGCCTCGAGGAGGAAGGCCGAGGAGATGATCCTCGAGGGGAGGGTGAGCGTTAACGGCGTTACGGTCACCGAGCTCGGGACGAAGGTGGACCCCTTTAGAGACGACGTCATGGTGGACGGGCGAAGGATCGGGGGCGGAAGAAGAGAACCCACTTACATACTCCTTAACAAGCCCCGGGGACACATAAGCGCCGCCTCCGACCCCCTCGGAAGGCCCGTCGTAGTCGACCTGGTAAAGGATATAGGCACAAGGGTCTTCCCCGTGGGCCGCCTCGACTACGACGCCGAGGGCGTACTTCTCCTCACCAACGACGGGGAACTCTCCAACAGGCTCATACACCCGAGGTACAGGGTTCCAAAGAAATACCTCGTCAAGGTAAAGGACGTACCCACGGAGGGCGACCTTGAAAAGCTCGAAAAGGGTGTCATGCTCGACGACGGGAAGACACTGCCTGCGAAGGCCCGGCTTGTAAAGGAGACGGGTAAGAACTCCTGGATAGAGCTCGTGGTGACCGAGGGCAGGAACAGGCTCGTTAAGCGCATGTGCGCCAAGATCGGTCACCCCGTCTCCAAGATTAAGAGGACGGGCTTCGCCGGGATAGCCCTGAAGGGGCTTAAACCCGGCGAGTGGAGGCTTCTTACCCCGGGAGAGGTCGCCATGCTCAAAGAGGGGCAAGAGTAAAAAAAGAGACTCCCATGACTTCAAGGACAAGAGGCGGCAGGGAAACGGGCGAAAGACTGACCGCCTTCTACGACGCTCTTTTCGAGAGCTTCGGCCCCCAGGGGTGGTGGCCCGGCAGGACGCGTTTCGAGGTGATAGTCGGCGCCATACTCACTCAGAACACCTCGTGGTCCAATGTGGAGAGGGCCATAGGGAACCTGAGGGCAGGTCGTCTCCTTAACCCGGAGAAGTTGCACGCCCTCGACCTAAAAGAGCTCTCCGGGCTCATAAGGCCCGCAGGGTACTTTAACGTTAAGGCCGGGAGGCTCAAGAACTTCCTCGACTTCCTCTTCAGCAGCTACGGCGGGAGTATATCGAGGCTCTTTAATAAGAAGGGCGAAGGCACGAGGGGCGAGCTCCTCGCCGTTGTGGGCATCGGGCCCGAGACGGCGGACTCAATACTCCTCTACGCGGGAGGCAGGCCCGAGTTCGTTGTGGACGCCTATACGAGGAGGGTCTTTTCAAGGCACGGCCTCGTGGGCCCCGTGGCCTCATATGATGAAGTCAAGTCGCTCTTCATGGAAAACCTGGAACCCGACTCGAAGGTCTTTAACGAGTACCACGCCCTCATCGTGAGGGTGGGTAAGCATTACTGCAAACCACGGGAGCCTATGTGCTCCCGTTGTCCCCTTGAGGAGTTTTTAAGCTGAAGATGGGCAGGATAAGAGTACTCGAAAGAACCGTCGCCGAAAAGATCGCCGCCGGAGAGGTCGTCCAGAGGCCCGCCTCTGTAGTCAAGGAGCTCCTGGAAAACTCCCTCGACGCCGGTGCGACGAGCATAACCGTATTTACGGCAGAGGGGGGAAAGCGCCTCATAAGGGTCGTTGACAACGGCTCGGGGATCGCCTCCGACGACGCCCCTCTCGTATTCCTTCGCCACTCCACGAGCAAGATAACTAAAGAAGAGGACCTCCTCGACATAAAGACCCTCGGCTTCAGGGGCGAGGCCCTCTCGAGCATAAGCGCCGTCTCGAGGGTCACCATAAGGACGAGAGAGCGGGGTGCGCCCTCGGGTACGCGTTTGATCGTTGAAGGAGGCTCAATCCCCGAATTAGCCCCCGACGGATGCCCCGAGGGGACGAGCGTGGAGGTAAAGGACCTCTTCTACAACACCCCCGTAAGGGCCAAGTTCTTGAGGTCCGCCGAGACAGAGTTCGGCCGCATAATGGACGTCGTAAAAAGGACGGCCCTCGTAAACCCGGCCGTTCGGTTCACCCTCATGAAGGGCACCGCGACCTCCTTCGACGCCCCCGCCGGCTCTTTAAGGCAGCGGGTCTCGAGCGTATTCGGCGCAGAGGTTTCCGAGAGGACCATCGAGATAAGGTCGAGCTTTGTACGCGGCTTCATAGGGACCCATGAGCTTACCTACCCGACATCGAGGGGGATATATACCTATGTGCACGGCAGGCCAGTAACGGACCGCTCAATAAACCGCGCCCTCGCCGACGGCTTCGGGACCCTCGTCGGCTCTTCGAGATACCCCTTTGCCGTAATAGACCTATACGTCCCGGCCGAGGACGTCGACGTGAACATCCACCCGGCCAAGAGCGAGGTGCGGTTCAAGAACCCCGGGGCCGTCTACAACATCGTAAGGGGCGCGGTCCGGGAGACCCTCTCGAAGGGTACTGCCGAGGCGGGGAGACCCTTATACAAGACCCCGGACTCGCCCGCCCCGGTTGTTAACGAGGCATCTTTATCCTTCGCTCCGGCAAGGCCAAAGGGATACGGGCCTACTGTAGGAGCGCCCTCTTCCGGCCTTCCCTCGGAGGTAAGGAACCCGGCCTTCCTCGCCCTCGAGTTCGTGGGCCAGCTATGGGGGGAGTTCCTCGTGGCACAGTCCGGCGAGGATTTTTACCTCATAGACCAGCACGGCGCGGAGGAGCGCTATGCCTTCGAGACATTGAAGAGGGGGTTTTACGGCTCGGAGATAAAGACCCAGATGCTCCTCCTGCCCGAGCGCGTGGAGACGACCCCCGAGGAGAGGGACGCGGTCCACGCCGCCATGGAATACCTGAAGAGGCTCGGCTTCGAGCTCGTCGCCTTCGGGCCTTCTGTAAATGCCGGGGGGGAGACCTTCCTCGTCAAATCGACTCCGGATCTGCTTTCAACGAGGGCCGTGGGAGGGCTCGTAAAGGACCTCGCCGAAGAGGTCTCGGGCCTCGGAGGGAGCTCCCTGGTCGAGGAGGCGATAGAAGAGGTGTTGATGAGGATAGCCTGCCACAGCGTCATAAGGGGTCCGAGGGAGCTTACGAGACAGGAGGGTAACTCGCTCGTAAGGAAGCTCGCCGCCATCGATTTCGCCGGGCACTGCCCCCACGGCAGGCCCGTCGTAAAAAAATTCTCAAGGAGAGAGGTCGAGGCCTTTTTCAAGAGGTAAGAGTATTGATAACGCGGAGAGGTTTTTTAAAGTGGGGCGGGGTTGGCGCGGGAGCCCTTCTTCTCGAGAGTTTTGTCTTTGAGCCGAGGTTTATTACCGTCGAGACCGTTAGTGTGGAAATAAACGGGCTTTCGCCCGGCCTCGACGGTTTCACCATCTGCCAGGTCTCCGACGTCCACCACAGCCCCTTCGTGAGCCTATCCTACATAGAGGGCGTGGTGGAGAAGGCCAGCTCCCTTAAGCCCGACCTCGTGGTATTGACCGGCGACTACATACAGGGCGAGAAGGAATACATGGCCCCCGCCGTAAAGGCGCTTTCGGGGATAAAGAGTCGCCGCGGCACAATAGCCATACTCGGGAACCACGACTACTTCACAGGAGTGGAGTATACGCGCGGCGTCATAGCCTCCCACGGCATAACCCTCCTTGAAAACTCCCATACCATTATCGAGGGCAAAGACGGGGCGCTCTGCATAGCGGGAACGGAAGACCTCCTCGAGGGAAGGCCCGATGCCGCGGCAAGCCTCGAAGGCGTAAGCACGGATGTCCCCCGCATACTCCTCACCCACCACCCCGACTACTGCGAGGAGCTCCCGGAGGGCCTCAGGGTGGACCTCGCGCTCGCAGGGCACACCCACGGCGGCCAGGTCAGGATACCCTTTTCAATAGCCCCGGTGGTGCCCTCGAGGTACGGCCAGAAGTACTCCGGGGGGCTCGTTACGTTAAGGAGACCCGGCCCCCCCGGCCCCCACGGGCCCACGCGCGTCTACGTCACCAAGGGCGTGGGGGTAGTGGACATACCCGTAAGGTTCAACTGCCCGCCGGAGCTTACCCTCGTAAGGCTCCGGGCTAAACGCAGTGAGGCTTAGCATTCGGCGCGGGCGGCCCTTGAAATCCTGACATGGATAAGATAAAGCTCGTAGTCATCCTCGGCGCAACGGCCTCCGGGAAGAGCAAGCTCGCTCTCGACCTCGCCGCCCTCTTCTCCGGCGAGATAATAAGCGCCGACAGCATGCAGGTCTATAAACACATGGACATAGGCACTGCAAAGCCCTCGAGGGCCGAGAGGGCCGCAATTCCCCACCACCTGATAGACGTGGTCGAGCCCGACGAGGAGTTTACGGCGGCGAGCTTCAGGCAGGAGGCCTCCCGCAGGATGGAAGAGATCCGCGCGAGGGGAAGAAACCCCTTCGTGGCAGGGGGCACGGGCCTCTACATAAGGGCCCTCACAAAGGGGATATTCGAAGGCCCCGAGGGGGACAAAACTGTGAGGGACGACCTCCTGAGGGAGGCCCAGCTCTACGGAAGAGCCTCCCTCTACGAAAAGCTCAAGGAGGCGGACCCCGTAAGCGCCGAAAGGATACACCCTAACAACCTGAGGAGGGTTGTGAGAGCCCTCGAGGTCTATTGTCTCGCCAGGCGGCCCATATCGGACTTCCACAGAGAGCACGCCTTCGCCGAAAGGCCCTACGACACCCTCTTCATAGGCCTTGAAAAAGAGAGGGGGCGGCTCTACGAGGACATAGACCAAAGGGTTGATGAGATGATGGAGCGCGGGCTTGTGGACGAGACGAGGGGACTCCTCGAAATGGGCTATTCGCCCGACTTGAAGCCCATGGGCGCTTTGGGTTATAAAGAGGTTGTCGCCTTCTTAAAGGGAGAGACCACCCTCGAGGAGGCGACGAGGCTCATAAAGAGGAACACCCGCCACTACGCCAAGCGCCAGATAACGTGGTTCAGGAAGGACCCGGAAATAAGATGGTTCCCCCCTGAGGAGAGGTCGGGTATAATAGGGGAGGTGAAAGGTCACCTTGGTTGATTTTATGGATGAAGGCTTGAGAAAAGCGGCATATGGCAGATGGGCCCCCCCGGGGGGCCTCTTGCTCGTCTTGCTGTTTTTAACCGTCGTCCCCGTCGTCCACCCCCCCCTCGCCCATTCTCAAGACGTAGTTGTCCTGGAGGCCCACGGCGAGGCGACAAGTACCGGGGACACCTCGGAGACCAAGAGGGTCGCGAGGACCATGGCCCTCAGAAACGCCGTTACGGAGGCCCTCGCCTCCGTCATGGAGAAGACGGGGATGAAGGTCGAGGAGGGGGTCCTCGAAAGGGAAGTTTACTCCGAGCCGGAGAGGTTCGTCATCAACTATAAGATACTCTCGGAGACGTGGACCGAAGAGGTCGCCGGGGGCTACGAAGACGAGGAGACTCACCCGGAGACGGAACAGGCCGGGGTCGTCGAGGTCTACAGGATACTCCTCGAGGCGCGCGTGGACTCTTCCGCCCTGAGGGCCGCCCTCTCCAGGGTCGTCTCGGCGAAGAAAGATGTCTTCATAAAGCTCGTCATCCTCGACGTCACCGACTACGAGACCTACGCCTCTCTAAGGGAGGCCCTCGGCCGAATACCCGTTGTGGAGGAGCTCTCCTACGCCTCTTTTTCCAGAGGGAGGTTCGTGCTCAGGGCCAGGACTTCGGCCACGAGCGAGGCGCTCTCTCAGGCCGTCTCGAGGGAGGCGGGAGCGGACTTCGTCGTGTCCGCGGGAGGGCCCGATATCATAATCATAAAGGCCTTCCCCGAGAAGACATCCATCAAGAGGCAGGCACCTGGGAGATAAATGGCTTTAAAAAAGACAGGGCGCAGGGAATGAAAAAACTTCTAACCCTTCTTCTAATCGTTACGGTCGTAGGCTTCAACGGGTGCGCCCCTCCGGTAAGGTACAGCGTCACCGAGTGGTTCCATCAGTTGAAGCCCGAGACCGTGGCCGTGCTGCCCGTAAAGTGGGGGACGGAGTGGGCCGGGGGGGCCGAGGGGGGCGGCTCCGGGGACGCCGAGGTGGCCCGGCTTTTCAGGACCATGTCCGCCGAAAGGCTCACCTCCATGAACTACCGGACCGTATCCATGGAGGAGGTCGACAGGAGGTACCCCGAGACCGGAAGAGAGGGTTTCAAGAAAATGGCGCCCGCTGACGTGGCCCAGGCCCTCGGCGTCGACGCCGTCCTCTACATAAGCATAACCGAGTGGGACCCGAGCCTGCTCGCCACCTACGCCTCTCTCGAGATGGGCGCCACCTTCGAGCTCTACGGTAGAAACTCCTCGAAGCTCTGGCGGGCCGAGTACGAGAGCAAGGAGTCCGACATAAGGCTCGACAGGGAGTCCATGGAGTTAGCCGTCTTGAAGGCCTATGAGCCGAGGATAGAGAGGTTCGTGAGGGCCGTCTTCTCCACACTCCCTCCGGCGGAGCAGAGGACCCATAAAAAGAGGTTCTTCGAGTGGCTGCCCTGAGCAGTAACTGGCGTCTTCTAAGCTTTCTAACTCGGCAGGCCCGCCGCCCCGGCCGCCCCGGCCCCCCCGGCCCCCTGGACCGCTGGGGGAATCACACTCCATAGCGCGGACACGCCATGCCCATAAACCTTCCAAACGCCCTAACCCTCTTAAGGGTCCTAATCGTCCCTCTCTTCGTCTACCTCCTTACTAAAGAGAGGTTTTTTCCGGCGGGGCTCGTCTTTATAGCAGGAGGGATTAGCGACTCCCTCGACGGGTTCATTGCGAGGAGGACCCACACGGAGACGGCCTTCGGCGCGGCGCTCGACCCCGTGGCCGACAAGCTCCTCGTCCTTTCGGCTTACATACTCCTCTACACCAAAGGGCTCCTTCCTCTCTGGCTCTCTGGCGTGGTCGTCCTGAGGGAGTTTGTCATGCTCTCCATCGCCGCGGCACTCAAGGGGCTCGGCAGGAGTTTCGTAACACTGCCGAGCCGTCCTGGAAAGATTACAACGGTATTTCACGTCTCTTCGGCGGCCTACGTCCTCGTCATCGCCGACGCCATCGGCCCCGTCCCCCCAAATATCCTCTTCGTCGTAACGGCCCTTATTACCCTCTACAGCGGCTACGGGTACTCAAGAAACCTCATAGCCCAGGGGTTTTCCGGGACGTGACCTTTTTTTCAGGGCCTTTTGAGCCTCGCCGCGAAGAAGGCGTCCGTGCCGTGCCTGTGCGGATAGGTTCTAAGAAACCCCTCTCCGTCCACGAGCGCACCCGGGCCTCCGGGTAAAAATTCTCCAGCGTCTTCGAGGACAAAGTCCGTGCGGCCCTTTAAAAAACCCTTTATGACGGAGTCCGTCTCCTCGGGCTCGAGGGTGCAGGCGGCGTAGACGAGCCTGCCTCCCCTTTTAAGGTATCCGCTCAGGTTGGCAATGAGCCTTTCCTGC
>DATEAM010000034.1:0-6066 GCA_035288385.1 Thermodesulfobacteriota bacterium | reverse complement strand
AGGGGGGAGATGGGGGGCAAGGGGGGCAAAGGGGGCAAAGGGGGCAAAGGGGAGCGGATACTCCTTATCGAGGACGAGGAGAGGGTAAGGGAGGTCACGAAGAAAACCCTTACCGAGAACGGCTACGTCGTCTTCGACGTCGGGGGCGCCGAGGAGGCCCTGAAAATCTTCGAAGGAGAGGGGGGCCGCTTTGACCTTGTCTTCTCCGACGTGGTGCTCCCGGACCTTAACGGCGTGGAGCTTGCCGAAAAGCTCCTCTCGCGCCAACCGGGTCTCTCCGTGCTCCTTGCGAGCAGCTATGTTGACGACAAATCACATTGGGATATAATTGGCGAGAGGGGCTTCAAGTTCCTGCAGAAACCCTATTCATTAACCGAGCTCCTCTCGGTGGTCAAGTCCCTCATGGAGAAGGGCAAAAAAGACGGTTGACCTCGTCCCGGCTCACCCCGACAGGCACCCGCAGCGTCACCGGTTCGACGCCCCGGGGGTTTCGCCATCTTCGCCAGGTGGTCTCACACCGCAAGAACCGTCAGCATATCTTTCCATATCATCGCGACACGACGACTGCGGAGGCGTACCTTTATCGGGTTTTCACAAACCTTAACAAGGAGGTCTTTATGGAGGACAGGAGAAGGTCCGAACGCAGGCAATTGCTGGGTGAGATAAGGATAAGGCCCGATGGCTCCGAGTGGACGCAGGCGGTGCTCACGAACATAAACCGGGGAGGAGTCGGGCTCTATGTATTCGGGCCGATGAACAAGAAGGAGAGCGTCTCCATGAGGATAACGTACCTGAAGGAAGGCGAGCTCAATGAGACCGAAGAGGTCAGGGGCACGGTCAGGTGGGTGAAAGAGATAGGGGGGTATAACGCCGCCGGCATAATGTTCGCCGAGGAGATAAACTCCAGGAAGTACCCCAATCTCCTCAGGTGTCTCGAGTACGTGGAGGGCAAGTGACGGGAGTGGACTGAATGCCCAAGGGGAAAACGCCCGCATCCCCGGGGCCCGTCAGGATATGGCCGGGCGCCGGACCCTGCCAGGCCCCCCGGCTATCCAGCCGTTGTCCCTGGTGCTGAAGTGCTTGTTCCTTCCGATTATGATGTGGTCGTGCACGATAAGGTCTACGGCCTGCGCGGCGCGGTCCAAGACCCCGGTGAGCTGCCAGTCAACGTTCGATGGCGTGGGGTCCCCGCTCGGGTGGTTGTGCACGAAGATGACGGAATGGGCGTTGTGCTTGAAGGCCTTCTCAATCGCCTTCCTCGGGTAGACGACGGTCTGGTTTATGGTCCCCTCGTGGAGCGTTTCTATGGCGAGCAACTCGTTCCTGGAGTTTAGATAGATGGCGAGGAACTTTTCCACCCTCTCCCCTGAAAGGAAGAAGTTCAGGTAGTCGAGGACGTCCTTCTGCGACCTCATAACGTCCTTTCCCATCATCCTCTCTTTCAGATAAACGGCGGCCACTTCCTTCAAAAGCCTTACGAGCACGATGGCGTTGTCGCCCATGCCGTTTACGCCCTTCAGTTCGTCGTGGGTCGCGTCAAAGACCCCTCTTAGGCTCTTGAACCTCTTTATGAGCGCCCGTGCAAGGGGCCTCGGGTCTCTGCCCTGCACGGCGAAGGCGAGCAAAAACTCGAGGATCTCGTGGTTGTGAAAACCGTCGAAGGAGTTTTTTTCAAACCTCTCCCTGAGCCTCTTCCTGTACTCTCTGTTGAAGTCGGTTTTATCAGCCATAACGAGTTTCAACATCGCGTGTTTTTGAAGGAAAGAGAACTTATCTAATCCCGTATACGTACCGCAGTGAAGGGCGACATCCTCCTGGTCAGGCCAACCTCCTTTCCGACGATTATACAACGGAGGGCGTGTTTGTAAAAACTTTTTGCCGAGACCGGGAAAATATTTCCACAGCCCTCAACGCCTGTTAGACATTATAAAGGTTTTCGGCTCTTTTTTCACCTGTACCAAAGTACAGTGAGGTTAACCCTCCATTCTAATATTTCTTTGGCACCAAATAAACTGTTAACCTTGCCAGTTACATAAAAGACCGGCCCCTGCTAAAAAGGGGCCATGGAACTGACATTTAAAGAAGACGGCCTCCTCGTAAAGACCATATCGGCCTACGACGACATGGAGGCGGCCCTGAGACTGAGGCACCAGGTCTTCAGAGAGGAGCTTAAGTGGGTGCCCCCCTCGCCCGACGGACTCGACAGGGACGAGTACGACAGGTACGCGCAGGGCATCGGGGTATTCGACGAGAAAAACGAGCTCCTCGGCCATGTGCGCCTGATACATGCGCCTTTGCCCTTCATGATCGAGAAAGACTTCGCCTCTCTCCTCCCCCAGGACGGCTCCTTCAGGAAAAAGAGAGGCATGATGGAGGCCACCAGGATATGCATAAGGAGAGAGGTCCGAAGCGAGCGCCATTTGTCCATGACGCTCGTCCATCTCATTTACAAGGCCATGTACCACTGGTCGAAGGCAAACGAGATCGGGCACCTGGTCACCATCGTGGAGAAGAGGTATTACGTGCTCTTGAAAAGGAGCAAGTTCCCCTTCAGGCCCGTGGGGGATTTCAAGCCCCTGGGCGAAGGGGTTCTCTCCGGGGTAATAACGCTCGACTGGGGGGAGTTTGATTCCGTGATAAGCTCGGAGAGGCCGGAGTTCTTCGAATGGTTCACGAGGTTAGAAGATTTTGATCTAAGGCGATTGCTACGGCATGGGTCTTATTGACGGCGTTCAGCTTCCTCTCTATATTCTGGACGTGGAACTTGACCGTCCTCTCGCTTATATTCAATATCATGGAAATCTCCCAGTTGGTCTTGCCCTCCCGTATCCAGCACATGACCTCTTTTTCCCGTCCCGAAAGCGAACACCTGACGTTAACGGTCTCCTTGTAGACCCTTACCAGGGCCTGATGGAGGTGGGGGCTCAGGACCGACATTATCTCCTTCTGGTGTCCGTCGAAGGCCTTTTCCTTGCCGGAGAAGGTGAATATGGTCGACAGCCCCGTGCCTTTGTCAAAGAGCCCGCCGCTAACTCCGCCGCATAGCCCGAAATCCCTGGACATGGAAATGAAATCGCGGGATATCTTCCCGGAAAAAAGTTCATACGTCTGGTCCCAGAGCTGGGCTCCGGGATACTGGAAGTTGTGCCATATTATCGGGTCGTTGTAGTAAAGCTCCCTCTCGCCGTATATCTTCAACCACTCCCAGGGATAACTCCCGTTTATGACCTTCGGCGTTTCAGACAACCCTTTGGCGTCGCCCTTTCCGATCCCGCAGACGCTGAAATCCCCGCTCACGAGGCTGCCTATGCTGTCCAGCAGACCCTCCATCTGTTTCTCGCCCCTGCATGAAACAGAGGCATGGATTATGTCCAGAATATCCGCCAGTTGTTTCTTGGTGAACTTCCTGTAGTCCATAGCCGACCTCTCTAAGTTATCATGGTCATTTCAGGGTGTCTTCAATTGCGTCAGGCGATTTTACGGGCCGGGGAAACCCCCCGGTGACCCTCATGAGGGCGTAGTTCATATGGAGCGCGATCGAGTCGAGGATCTTCTTGTGGTGGCCCCTGAAGGAGTCGTTTCTGGCGGCGAAGGCGAAGATGGATATGTTTTCGAGCCCGGGCATGAAGATGCTTGATGAGATGCCGTGCCTGATGCCGAAGTCCCAGGCGTTTGAGACGACGAACCGGGCCTCGACGTCGTCGTACATGGTGTAGATATCCGACCAGCTCTGGGTGGGGGAGAAACTGCTGTGGTACCTTACGACGGGGTCGTATCTGTAGAGCCCCTCGGTAAAGTATACGTCGAGCCACTCGGTGGGGTAGTTCCCGTTGACGACGGCCAGGATGTCCTTTACCTCGCCTCCAGAGAGCCGTCCCATTCCGCAGACCGAATAGTCGGCGAAGACGAGGTCCTTGGTCCTGAGCAGAAGAGAGCTGACCTCGCCGGGGGTGACGCAGTTCTGCGCGGCCTCTATTATCTCGAGGATAGATACCAGCTCTTTTTTCGAAAACTCTTTTGAAGATACCATGGGGAAAACCATCGTTGTATTTTCAAGAGATGAAAGAACCGTATCAGTGGTGAGGACTAAACCGCTTTTGAGGATTCTACCACGATTCTTGGAAATTTCAATACCTTAATTAAAAGGGAGGTTCTGACGTGAGTTGAAAGGAAAACGGTCAGGCCACGGCATGGGCGGTTATTTCTTCGTCTCTTTTTTCACGGTATGGCACTTGAGGCAGTTGCTCGTCGGGAAGGCCACCCTGCCGTGGCATCTCCCGCAGAACTCGCCATCCCAGATGCCGTACATGGATACCCGGTTCGCTCCTGCCTTCATCTTGAATATCCTGGGGTGGCAGGTGCCGCACTTCAGCCACACGTTATGGGGCCGGTGGGGGAAGATGACGTCGGGCATGAAGTCCTTATTCACCCTGAAGAGGACGTCCTCGTCGAAGACCTCTTTGTCCGCATCGGTCCTGCCGGAGAGCGTATCCTTCGGCGCGATTGCGCCCTCGCGGACGGCTCTCGCCCAGTCAACGAATCCGTATTCGTCCTTGGGGAGGTACTCGAGGGATATGACGTCCGGGGTGGGGTCTATGAGGCCGAGTTCGTTCAACTTGGGCTTTCCCACCTCTCTCGAGTAGTCGAACTTGGTCCTGTCGGCCGGCGCCGGGGCCATCTCCCAGTCCTGTGCAAAGGCTGCGGAGAAGGCCAGCAAAAAGACCGGTAGAATAAGGTATCCTGAAATCCTTGTAGACATCTTCGGCGTAAGGCGTGGTGTCGCCCACACAATATTTATAACATTTGTCCATGCCCGTTATCAACCTGTAAATGGTCCGCAGGGGAAGAGCCGCATTTCAAAGACGCACAATATCAGGCCATTACGAGCGAGTATGCCCTCTTGCCGATCCCGAGTTCCTCGGCCCTCCTAAGCTGCACCTCCCAGTCCACCTCGGCGTACACCCCCCTGAACTTGTCCCCTCCTGGCTCAAACCCGCTCTTGAGCGCCGTGTTCCCCCTGAAACCCTCCGCGCCGTTTACGAGGTCAACAGAGGCCTGGTCTATGGCCACGGGGTCCGTCGAGGCGAGCAGCCCTATATCCGGCACTATGGGGGCGTCGGTGTGGCCGTAGCAGTCGCACTCCGGGCTCACCTGGGTTATGAAGTTTACGTAAGCGCACATGCCTGCCTTGCCCTTGAGGGCCCCCTTTGCGTGCTCCGCCATCTTCTCCTGGAGTATCGAGGTCCCCTCGTTCCACTGGACGTTTATGACGCCTTCGGGGCAGGCCCCTATGCAGTGGCCGCAGCCTATGCACGCTTTCTCCCTTATCACGGCCACCGCCCCCATGTCTATGGCGTCTACAGGGCACACGAGCACGCATTCGCCGCACCCCGTGCACCCCGCCGGGTTCACAACGGGCGCGCAGTTCGAGTGCTGCGCGAGCTTCCCCTCGCGGCTCGCGCACCCCATCCCGAGGTTCTTCAGGGCCCCGCCGAAACCGGTCATCTCGTGGCACTTGAAGTGCGTAAGCACTACGAGCCCATTCGCGCTCGCTATCTCGCGGGCGATGCTCACCTCGCCAAAGTGCCTGCCATCCACACTAACCGCCACCCCGTCCATGCCCCTCAAGCCGTCGGCTATGATGACCGGGGCGGCTACCACCGAATACGCGAAGCCGTTCTCCACGGCCGTCTCGAGGTGCTGGACGGAGTTGCCCCTGGTGCCCACGTAAAGGGTGTTCGTGTCAGTAAGGAAGGGCCTGGCGCCCGTCTCCTTAATCCTCGCCACCACCCTCCTTACGAAGACGGGCGGTATATAGGCGGTGTTGCCCCTCTCACCGAAGTGCATCTTCACGGCGACGAGATGGCCCTTCTTGAACCGCCCCGAAATGCCGGTCATCTCGAGGAGCATGGAGAGCTTGTCGAGGAGATTCCTCTTCGTGTCGGCCCTCAGGTCGGCGAAATAGACTGTGGCTTTTTCTTCCTTCATCACATAAGCCTCTTGGAGAAACCTTTTTGAAACAAGGTTTCTCCAAACCTCTTCCAAAAACTTTTAGCTGTTTATCCC